>NZ_PJDK01000032.1:0-60512 GCF_002837615.1 Klebsiella sp. X1-16S-Nf21 | reverse complement strand
ACGTTCAGATAATCTACTCGTGTCGCAGCAACCGCCCAAAGCCATGAGCACAACCACCTATCACTATGACGACCGCCATCGGCTGGCGCGTAAAACGGTCAATGGCGGCATGATGGCAATGCTTGTTGTCAATTATCGCTACGCGGAAGGGCATTTAAGCCGCATTGCCGACTCGGATGCGACCACGACGCTGCGTTGGGATGAAAAAGGGCGGTGGTTATCCGAGGAAAGAACCACCACGTATAGTACAAAACACCAGTCGCGCTGTTTAGGCTGGGACCCCGAGGGGAACTGTACCGGGGAATATGGCGAGCATGAAGGATACGGCGGAAAAAGCGACGCGTCTCTGCACTATCAGTATACGTATTATCCCCAATGATCGTCAGCGGACGAATGCCGCTGGTGACGCGTCCCGGCGCGGGTTTTCTCCCTCTCCCTGGGGGAGAGGGCCGGGATGAGGGCATCAGGCCGCCCGGATCTTACCCATTCACCAGCGCCAGCGTAAACCCATCCCATCCCTTGATGCCCACCGTCTGCAGCGCGGTGGCAGTGAGCCGCGGGTTATCCCCGATCATTTCGATAAACCGACGCACGCCCTGCACGCGCGCATCATCGCTTTGTCCGTTAATCACTTCGCCATCGCGCACCACGTTATCGCCCACGATCAGCGTCCCGGGGCGCGAATAGTGCAGCGCCCACTCCAGATAGCGAGGATTATTAGGTTTATCGGCATCAATAAAGATCAGGTCGAACGGCTGCACATTCGCGAAATTTTCCAGCGTGTTCAGCGCCGGTCCTTCAATGAGTTCAATGCGCTCGTTTAGCCCCGCAAGGCGGATATTCTGGCGCGCCACCCCGGCATGGCCAGGATCGGCCTCGAGGGTAATCAGCTTTCCGTCGGCGGGCAGCGCGCGCGCCATCCAGATAGCGCTATAGGCGCCGAGCGTGCCAATTTCCAGGATCCGCCGCGCCTGCGTTATGCGCACCAACAGCGCCAGAAGTTGCCCCTGATTGGCCGCAACATCATGTTCAGGTAGCCCGGCGCGTTTGTTGTTTTCCAGTACCTGACTCAGTATGTCATCTTCAGGAATAAGCGAAGAAATCATGAAATTATCGACGGCAGACCACTGTTGTTGCATAGATTGACTCCCTGGTGGTTGTTGCCGGGTAGCGCTGCGCTACACCGGCCTGAATATGGGTTTCTGCGCTCTCCACGGTTGTGGACCGGCGCGCACAGGGGATTCACGCGTTCATCCAGCCGCCTCCCAGCGCCCGGTAAAGATCGATCTGCGCCAGCAGCAGGTTGTTCTTCACCTGCACTACGCTAAGCTGGGTGGAGAACAGCGTTCGCTGGGCATCGAGCACATCCAGATACGAAGAGTAGCCGTTACGGTAGCGATTCTGCGCAATGCGCAATGTTTCCTCCGCCACCGCCACCTGCCCCTGCAGTTCGGCCAGCTGTTCGCCGTAGCGGCTAATGGCGTCAAGGCTGTCATTCACCTCTTTGAACGCGCCGCGCACCGTTTTCTCGTAGCTATAGAGCGCCTGGTTGCGCTGGGCCATGGAGACATCCACCTGGGCATTTAACGCCTGGCGGTTAAGCAGCGGCGCCAGAATACTGCCGCCGACGCTCCACAGCCGCAGCGGGTTGTCCAGCAGGTCCGGCAGTGTACGATCCTGCAGGCTGCCGGTAGCGGTGAGGTTGATAGACGGCAGCAACTGCGCCTGCGACGAGGCCAGGGTGGCATCGGCGGCCACCAGCTGACGCTGAGCCTGTACGATATCCGGGCGGCGGTTGAGTAAGGTGGACGGCAGTTGCGACGGCAGACGCAGCGGAGTGAGCTGGGCGAACTCGCCGCGTTTTACCGCGCCGGGGTTATCACCCAGCAGCACGCTGAGCGCATTTTCCTGCTGCGCAATCTGGTGCTGTAGCGGCGGGATCTGCGCCCGCGTTGAGCGCAGCTCCGAATCTGCCTGCATCAGCTCAAGGCGTGAAGTATACCCGGTTTCAAACTGACGCTTCGCCAGGCGCCACGCGTCTTCCCGTGATTTCAGCGTCTGTTGGGTAACCCGCAGCTGCTCATCCAGCGACAACAGGGTCACGTAGCCGACGGCCACCGAGCTGGCGACGCTTAGATTGGCCGCGGCTGCAGCGGCTTTTTGCGCCTCGAGGCTGGCTCCGGCGGCGCTGGCCGCGCTGCGGTTGGCGCCCCAGATATCAACATCATAGCTGGCGGTCAGGCCGCCTTTGTACAGCGTGCTATGGATCGGCAGGCCGGTGGCGGCGGACTGCGCGCGGGCGCGGGTACCGCTCAGGCTGGCGTCCAGCGAGGGGAAAAGGCTGCTGTCGGCGGCATAGGCCCGCGCCTGATACTCATTCACCCGCTCCCGGGCGATCAGCACATCGCTGTTATAGCGCAGCGCCCGGTCGACATACTGATTGAGCGTGCTGTCATGGAAATTACGCCACCAGACGCCTTCCACCGGGCTGGCAGGGCCAACGTCGGCCCGCCAGGCGGCAGGGATGGTCAGGGTCGGCTGCGCCCGCTGCACGTCGGCGGACTGACAGCCGACCAGCGCCAGGGCGAGGGCAAGGGTGACCGGGCGGATCATGGCTGTTTCTCCGCGCGGGTATCAATGGTCACCTGCACCGACATACCGGGACGCAGGTGTTCGCTGTACTTCTGCCCGTCGTTGACCGTAATGCGCACTGGGATCCGCTGGACGATCTTGACGAAGTTGCCGGTGGCGTTGTCCGGTGAGATGGCGCTGAATTCCACCCCGGTCGCCGGGGAGATGCTCTGCACCTTGCCATGGAAACGCTCACCGTTGAGCGCGTCGACGGTGAAGGTGACCGGCTGGCCGATACGCACCTCGGCAAGCTGGGTCTCTTTCAGGTTGGCGATCACCCAGTGCTGCGGCGGGACCAGCGAGGTCAGATGGGTTCCGGCGCTGACGTAGGCGCCAAGACGTACCGAGATCTGCCCCAGCTGGCCGCCGGTGGGGGCGATGATCTGCGTATTCTGCAGGTCGATCTGCGCCAGCTCGAGGGCGGCTTTGGCGCTGGCCACGTCGGCTTCCAGCGAATCGCGATTGACGATGGTCGATTCACGGTCCTGGCGCGACATCTCCAGCGCCGCTTTCGCCTGTTCAATATCCGCAGCCCCTTGCGCCGCGCTGGCGCGCGCCGAATCACGCTCGCGGATCGACAGCGAACCATCGGCAGTCAGCTCCTGTACCCGTTTTAAATCGGCCTGGATTTTCAGATTCTGCGCGCGGGCGTTTTGCAGCGCGGCTTCATTTTTGGCGATCGTCGCCTCGGTGCTTTTGCGCTGCTGCAGATTGTTGCGCAGCGCGGCCTCCTTCATCGCCAGGGTAGCCTGGGCCTGATGCACCCGCTGCTTATAGATGCGATCGTCTATCTGGAACAGCACCTCGCCCGGCTGGACAATTGCGAAATCTTTGACGTTGACGGCGGTGATGTAGCCGTTGACCTGCGGGCTGATAAAGGTGGTCTGCCCGCGCACATAGGCGTTATCGGTAAACTGGCTATGCCGGGTGAACGGCGGCAGTTGCCAGGCGTAGAGGATCACTAATACGCCGACGAGGCCTATCGCTGCGGCGGTAAAAATGGAGACCACGCGAATGTTGTTCCGGGTGTTGGCCTGTTGTTTGGCCGCATCCTGCTGACTCATAACGACTCCAGAGATGAAATGATGATAATTATTTGCTGCCGGTGGCGCGTTTTAAGGCGATACGGGCGGTCAGTCGTAAGCGAATTAAGCGCCAGAAAACCCACACTAATGTGCCGGCGGAGATGGCCGCCGTCAGCAGGTAGGTGTCATTCCAGGCGAGAATATTGGCCTGCAGCGTCGCGGCGTTTTGCAGCAGGGTGGTGGCCTGAACGTTAAGCAGGGTGCTGTCGCCGATCTGGCTCTGATACATCTGGCTATACTGCTGCAGCCGCTCGACGATCAGCGGGTTCAGGGTGGTGATCTGGTCCGCCAGCTGGCTGGAGTGAAATTTTTCCCGCCAGGTCTGGAAGGTGCCGAGGATCGCCGACCCCAGCAGGCCGCCGATGTTCTGGCTCATGCCGAATAGCACCGAGAAGCTGACCAGGTTACGCGGATCGGCAAACACGCCGCCAATGCCGGCGAGCATCGCCGGGGCCAGAAAGAAGGCGCTGCCGAAGCCGAGTAAAAACTGGCTGAACATTAATTGTTCCGGACGGGTGAGGGCGTTGGACTGGCTGTCGAGCAGCGAGGCTACCATGATCAGCGCCAGGGCGGTGGCGGTCGGCCAGTAGAGCTTCTGCGGGTTGAGCGTCAGACAACTGGCGATGATCCCGCACAGAATGCCGGCGAAAATTGACCATGCGAGGTTAGTCATCTGTTCGTTTTGCAGACCAACGTACTGCAACCAGCCGATGACCCCGGTGTTTTGCTCCGCCAGCACGATGCGGATCAGCAGCATAATCAGGCCGAGGCGTACGATGCTGCCGCTGGAGAGCCACTTGGTATTGAGCAGGGGATTGCTGCGGTTATGCTCAAAGGCGATAGCGGCGACGATCAGCACCACCGCTGCCGCCAGCGACCAGCCGATCCACGGCGCTTCAAACCACCACTCGAGCCGCCCCAGCGACAGCACGGCGCACACCAGCGCCATGCCGGGCGCCAGCAGAAAGAAGGTGATAAAATCCTTCTTCTCGAACACCTTTTTACGATCGCTCGGCGGCAGTTTCAGCGCGATGACGCAGGCCAGCGACACCAGCGCCAGCCCCAGTTCAAAGAAGTAAAGGCCGCGCCATTCATCGATCTGCAGCAGTTCGGTGGAAAAGAGACGCGCCAGCGGAATGGCCAGCGACGAGCCGGTGATGCCGATGGTTAGCCCTTTCAGGCGGTGGCGTGCGGGCCAGGCCTGCACCTGGTAGTAGATCCCCAGCGAGCTGAGCGCTGCGGCCACCATGCCGTGGGCGGCGCGGACCATCATCGCCGAGCTGAGATCGTTGACGAACAGGTGGAAAAAGGTGACCAGCACATAGAGCACCAGAAAGCCTTCGGTAAAGGCGCGCAGCCCAAACTGCTGGCGAAATTTCACCAGCAGCAGGTTGATGGAGACGTTGGTCATGACGTACACCGCCGGCAGCCAGGCGATCTCGGTCGACCAGGCGGCGAAGGTGCCCTGCAGCAGCTGCAGGTTGGCGGTGACCACCGCGTTGCCCAGCGCGCCGGTGAGGCACACCAGCAGGCCGACCACGCCATAGGCGAGACGTTTCTGCGGACTGTGCAGCGGCGTCGAGGGCGAGCCAAGCAGGGCTGGTTTTTCATGCGGCGCCCAGTCATGCGGGGCATAGGGGTTATCCTGGCGACGGGGCATTATTTCTTCTCCACTTCGCGCAGCAGTTTTTCCAGCACCCGCTGAGTTTGCTCCCGCTCCTGCGGGGTAATCGCCGTCAGGATCTCTTCGCGCAGATCGTCCGCCACCGTTTTGACCTGCTCATACAGCGCCATTCCCTGCTCGGTGGCGACCAGCAGCCGCTTACGTTTATCGCTGGCGGTCGTGACACGCTCCACCAGGCCGAGGGCGACCAGCCTGTTGATCAGCGGCACAATGGTCGGACTCTCTACCCCCAGCTCCTGCGCCAGTTCGCTTTGCGACAGCGGCTGTGGCTGGCGGGCAATGGCCGCGACCGCCACCCAACTGGCCTGGCTCAGGCCAAGGTCCTTTAGCCGACGGTTGACCGCCAGCCGCCAGTGATGGGCGGTGAGGTATAAAAGATGGGAGAAGTTAAGCTGTCGATTGTCCATAGGTCGTCTGTCAATATCGTTAGAGCTCTAACGAGTTTATGTCGGGCGACCGCCATAATTCAAGGCGAAGGAAAAAAATTGGTTAACGGTATGTGCGTTTATTGTGGCTAATAGCGATGGGTTAACCCGCGAACCCTCTACTCACTGAGGATGCTCTTATTCTGCGCCATGACCCAGGTGATAAAGGCCCGCAGCGGCACCGGAATATGTTTCCGGCTCGGGTAGTAGACGCAGAAATGGTCGGCAGGATAGTGGTAGTCGGGTAACAAACGGACCAGGCTGCCCGCGCTCAACTGCTGCGTCACCAGCGACTGATAGACAAAGGCGATGCCTAATCCGCTCTCCGCCGCCTGGATCATCGCCGTATCGGAATCAACGACCAGATCGCCTCTGACCGAAACTTCACTGGGCTCACCGCTGGGGCTAATAAACTCCCAACGGTACTTTTCACCGCTGGGAAAACAGCGGTTGATGCAGCGGAAGTTGACCAGCGACTGCGGGGTGTCGGGCTCGCCGGCCTCGCGGATATAGGCCGGGCTGGCCACCGGGATCAGCGACAGCTTCTCGCCAAAGGGGATGGCAATCATATCTTTGGGCACATCCTGCGAATAGCGAATACCGGCGTCAAAACCGGACTCAATAATATTGACTTTCCGATCGGTGGTATACAGTTCGAGCGTTACATCGGGATAGGCGGTTTTAAAGGCAATAAAATAGTGTTGAAAAAACAGGTCAAGAACAATACGCGGTAAATTGACTTTCACCACGCCTTCCGGCGTCAGGCGATGATAATTCAGGCTGTCAACCACCCGGCGATAATCATTGACCACCGGCGTCATATTATTAAGAAATTCCTCACCCACGGTAGTTAATGACAAACTGCGCGTCGAGCGATTCAGCAGGCGTACGCCTAACTTTTCTTCCAGATGATTAATAGCGCTGGTGAGGGCCGGTGGTGAAAGATTTAATGCCCTGGCGGCCTGGCGAAAACTGCCATGTTTCACTATGAGTATTAATATTTCAATTTGTTGCAAATCCGGCAAGGTTTTCATTGTTAATTTCCAGCTAACACCGCGTTCGGAATAGATTAATTGTTATCAATGTAAAAGGGAAGTATATATTTAATAACATTCAGCACGTAAGGAAAATAAGGTGAAAACACGTTATCTCGGAAAAGAGAAGTTCCAGGTTTCCGCATTGGGTCTCGGATGTATGGGAATGAGTTTCGCCTACGGCGGCGCCGAGGAGTCGCAGGCGATTAATACGATTCATGCCGCGGTGGACATGGGCGTGACCTTCCTGGATTCTGCCGAAGTGTATGGTCCTTTCGATAATGAAGTTCTTGTCGGGAAAGCGATAAAAGGTATCCGCGATAAGGTGCAGATTGCCACCAAGTTTGGTTTTCGTATTTTGCCGACCGGCCAGGGACTGGAGCGGATGGCCGGCGTCGACAGTCGTCCGGAACATATTCGCGAGTCAGTGGAAGGGTCGCTGAAGCGGCTGAATATCGAGACCATCGATCTGCTCTATCAGCACCGCGTCGATCCGGCGGTGCCGGTGGAAGACGTGGTGGGCACCATGGCCGACCTGGTTAAAGAGGGGAAAATTCGCCATATCGGACTGTCGGAAGTCTCAGCCCAGACGCTGCGCCGGGCCTGCAAGGTGTATCCGATTACCGCCGTGCAGACGGAATACTCGCTGTGGACCCGCGAGCCGGAGGCCGGTATTCTCAACGCCTGCCGCGAGCTGGGGGTGGGCTTTGTCCCATACAGCCCGCTGGGCCGCGGCTTCCTGACGGGAAAAATCACCGATCCTGGCGTCTTCGCTGAGGATGATTTCCGCCGCAATCTGCCGCGCTTCCAGGCCGAGACCATGCGCAAAAACCAGCTGCTGCTTGAGCGCCTGCAGCAGGTGGCCACGCGCTATGACGCGACCCTTGCGCAGATTGCCCTTGCCTGGGTCATGAGCAAAGGCGAGGATATCGTGCCTATCCCGGGGGCGAGAAAAATTGCCCATCTGCGTGATAATGCCGGAGCCGCCAATATTACCCTCTCTCCTGAGGATATTCTCACCATCGAAGATATTTTCACTCCCGATAACGTCACTGGCTTACGCTATAACCAGGGCGACTTTAACTTAATCGAAAAATAACTCCCTGAATACTATTCTCCCGCCGTCCTGGCGGGAGATGAGGTTACTTATGACTATTGCTGTTTCCCGTTCGGCGGGATTGCCTGCGGCAGTTTATGCGCTTTCCGTGGGCTCATTTGGTATTGGTACCACCGAATTTGTGATTATGGGATTATTGCTTGATGTGGCCCATGATTTTCATATATCCATTACGCTTGCCGCCTGGTCTATTACCGCTTATGCCTGTGGGGTGGTGATTGGCGCGCCGCTCCTCACACCGCTATTAAGCCGCTACCCCAAAAAACCGGCGTTGTTATTTCTGATGATCTTATTTTCCATCGGTAATTTAGGTTGCGGTATTGCCGGTAATATGACCATGCTCATTATTTTCCGGGTAATAACCGCCTTAGCTCACGCCTCATTCTTCGGCATCAGTTCGGTCTATGCCGCGGAGCTGGCGCCGGTGGATAAACGGGCTTCGGCGGTCTCCGCCGTCTTTCTCGGCGCCACCCTGGCCAATATTCTGGGCGTGCCCCTCGGCGCCTGGGTAGGGCAATACCTTGGCTGGCGCTACACCTTCTTTATGGTCACGCTGATTGGCATTCTTTCCGCCCTGGCAGTCATTGCCCTGGTGCCCGGCCGTCAGGCCCAACCGGCGGTGCAGAGTCGGATCCGCGACGAGCTGAAGGTGCTGCGCCATCCGACGGTGCTGCGCAGCCTGCTGATCACCGCGCTCGGGTTTTCCGGCGTCTTCGCCGCCTTTACCTACATTGCGCCCATGCTGAAAACCGTCACCGGGATGAGCGAACATCTCATTCCACCGGTGCTGGTGCTGTTTGGCGTCGGGATGGTCGCCGGGAATCACCTCGGCGGCCGCCTGACCGACGGTGGGGTCCGCCGGGCGCTGCTGCTGACCCTGGCCTTGCTTATCGTCGTCCTGTGCCTCTTTCCGTTCGCCATTCAGACGCTACCCGGCGCCTGCGCGGCGGTGTTTCTGCTGGGGGCGGCGATGTTCTCCACCATTCCGCCGCTGCAGATGCAGGCGCTGGACAGCAGTGAGACCGGCAAAAGCATGGTCTCCTCGTGCAATATCGCCGCCTTTAACCTCGGCAATGCCGCTGGCGCCTGGTTTGGTGGGCTGTTGCTCACCGCCGGCGTCTCCCTCTCGCATATTCCCCTGGCCGGTGCATGCCTGACCGCCAGCGGATTTGTTATCGCTAGTGTGACGTTGTCACCTTTAAAAGGAAGTCAAGCATGAAGTATCGGTATTTAGGTTCCACCGGGCTGTCGGTGTCGGAGCTCTGTTTTGGCGCCATGACGTTTGGTGAAAAAGGGGCCTTCCTCGGCGCGCCGGGACGCAACTGGTCGGAATTCGGCGTGGTGCCTGAGCATACGGCATACGATCTGGTGTACAAAGCGCTGGACGCCGGGATTAACTTTTTTGATACCGCGGACTGTTATAAAAACGGCCAGGGCGAAGAGCTGCTCGGTAACGCGCTGAAGGGGAAACGCCAGCAGGTGATTATCGGCACCAAAGGACGCTGGCAGACCGACCCCAATCCGAACGCGCTGGGGGCGTCGCGCTACCATATTATTAATGCCGTCGACGCCAGCCTGCAGCGGCTGAAAACGGATTATATCGATATCTATCATCTCCACGGGTTCGATCCGCGCACCGCGCTGGAGGATACCCTGCGGACGCTGGATGCGTTGATTCGCGCCGGGAAAATTCGCTACATCGGGGTCTCCAACTACGCGGCCTGGCAGCTGGCGAAGGCGCTGGGGATCTCAGAGCGCCTCGGACTGGAAAAATTCTGCGTCTATCAGGGCTATTACAATATCGCCGCGCGAGAACTGGAGCATGAGATTATCCCGCTCAGCGTCGATCAGAACGTCGGCATCACCGTCTGGAGCCCGCTGGCCGGGGGCTTCCTCACCGGTAAATACCCTCGCAATCAGGCGTTTCCTGAGGGCAGTCGGCTGGCGAACGCCACCCCGTTTGAGTCGGCGCCGATCGCCAATCGCGAACAAGCCTGGCAGACTCTGGAAGTGATGCAGGAGATTGCCCGTCAGCGCAACGCCAGCGTGGCGCAGGTGGCGCTCAACTGGTTGCGTACCCGCCCGGGGATCACATCGCTGGTGATCGGCGCGACCAAACTCGCCCAGCTGGAGGATAACCTGGCGGCACTGAACTGGACGCTGAGCGACGAGGAGGCGGCGATCCTCAACAGCGTGAGCGAAAAAGAGAAGCCTTATCCCTACTGGCATATCTGCAATGTCGCCGGCGATCGCCGTCTGGCCGACGATATCTACCCCTAACTCACCCTGCACCCAGGCAACACGCGTATGCCCCCCTGGGGGCATACAGAGAGGCTCGATCGTGAAAAAAGTACTCATTGTTGGCGCCGGCCCGGTAGGGTTAATCATTGGCTGCTATCTGAATAAGTATGGAATTGATTTTGATATTATTGATAAAAATACACACAGCACCACCTGGTCCAAAGCGCTGAGCGTCAGTCCGGCGACGATTAAAGCCTTCCACGGCTTAGCCCTTGCCGGGGAGCTGACCGCCCAGGGCAAGCAGGTTCAGTCAATTTACGCCTGGTATAAAAACCGCAAGTTTCTGCATATTGATAACCGCCATCTCCCCACCTGCTATCCCTTCCATGTCAGTATCCCGCAGCCGCGGACGGAGAAGATCCTTGAAACGGCGCTGGCCGAGGCCGGTCAACTGGTGAAACGCGGACATCAGCTGGTCTCCTGGCGGCGGGAGGAAGGGCGCTATCACGTCTCTCTGCTCGACGATGCCCGCCGGGCCTGTTCCGCTACTTATGACTATATTATCGGCGCCGACGGCGCGGCCAGCACCGTCCGGGAGCTGGCCGGGATTGGCTTTAGCGGCCATGATTACCCGCTGCATTTTGTAATGGCGGACGTGCAGTTCGCCAGCGCGGCGACGCTCCCGGGAACCTCTTACTATATTGACGAGCTGGGCTTTCTGATCTTTCTGCCCATGCCGGACAATCAGGTCAGGATCGTGATTAAAAGAGCCGGTCGATTACCGTCGCCGCGTCCGGTGCCGGATCTGCAGGAGATCAACGTGGCGCTGGCGCGCTTCTGCCCCGAGGTTCCTCCGGCGCAGGCGCTGACCTGGTCCTCCAGCGCCAACTTCTATAACCGGATCGCCGATGACAATCTGCAGCACAATATCATGCTGGCAGGCGATGCTTTCCATCTGTTCAGTCCGATTGGCGGGCAGGGGATGAATACCGGTATTCAGGATGCGATTAACCTGGCCTGGAAGCTGGCCTTTTACCTGCATGGCGTCGCCAGCGACCGGCTGCTGGCATCCTATCGCACCGAGCGCTTCGCCGCGGTGAGCGGCGTGCTGCATGCCACCGATCACGATACCGGCCTGATTGCCGGTCTGGTGCCGAAAAATCATATCGACGCGGTCTACTTTCCGGAGTTTTGCAATCGTCACTATTATCGCCACCAGCTGCCGCTGCAGTACGCCGGCTTTGCCGCGCCGCAGAGCGCTCACCCGAACGGCCTGATGGGCCACCATGTCCCGTGGTACGTCTTTACCTCGCCGCAGGCGAGGTTTCGCAACAGTTATGACGCCTTCGCCAGCGGTAAGGTCGTGGTCTTTTCCGCGCGCGTCGACTGTCCTCCCTTATCCCGCCTGAAACCTGGCGGCTGGTTTATATTCTGCGCCCTTGACCCGGCGGACGAGGCGTTTCTCGAGGCGCTACAGATTGGCCGCGATGACTATGCGGTGATCAATCCCGATGGCTATGTGGGCTTTACCGGCAGCGAAGCCGGGACATCGCAGTATCTTTCCTCGCTCTACGTAATGGAATAATCATGAATAAAGTGTATATCGTCGCGGCCTGCCGTACGCCGGTGGGGCGTTTTCTTGGCGCCCTGAAAACGGTCTCTGCGGTGGAACTGGCCGCGCTCACCGTCCGCCACAACCTGCAGCAGGCCGGGATTGACCCGGCGTGGATTGACGAAGTGATCTGCGGCTGCGTCCTCGCCGCCGGGCAGGGGATGGGGCCGGCGCGTCAGGTCGCGCTGCGGGCGGGGATCCCGGTGCAAAAGCCGGCTTACACCCTGAATATGATCTGCGGTAGCGGTATGAAAAGTATTACCGAAGGGGCGATCCATATCCAGAGCGGTTATGCCGACATGGTCGTCGCTGGCGGGATGGAAAACATGAGCCAGGCGCCGTTTTTGCTGCGGGGAGAGATAAGGGGCGGCATGAAATTTGGCGCGTTCAGCAGCGAGGATCTGATCCAGAGCGATGGCTTAACCGATCCGCTGTTGCATATTCCGATGGGGGAAACGGCGGAGGCCATCGCCGCGCATGAGCAGATCTCGCGCGCAGAACAGGACCAGTACGCGCTGGACAGCCATCAAAAAGCCTCCGCCGCCAGCCGCGCCGGCCATTTTGCCGAGGAGATAGTGCCGGTGACGGTCAGCGGGAAGCGGGGCGTCAGCGTGGTCCGCGAGGATGAGCAGATCCGCCATGACCTTAGCGCCGACCAGCTGGCGGCGCTGAAACCGGCTTTTCGTCGCGACGGGAGCGTCACGGCGGGCAACGCCTCGGGGCTGAACGACGGCGCGGCGTCAGTGATCCTCGCCTCGGCGCGCGCCGTTGCGCAGTACGGCCTGCGGCCGCTGGCTGAGATAGTCTCCTTCGGCGAGGGCGGCGTCGACCCGGCGATGATGGGGCTTGGGCCGCTGCCGGCCATGACGTGCGCCCTGCGCCGCGGGCGGTTTCAGCTCAGCGATATGGCGCGACTGGAAATTAACGAAGCCTTTGCCGCGCAGGTGCTGGGGGTGGTCAAGGGGCTGGCCCGCGAGCATCAGATGACGGCGGAGGAGATAGCCGCCCGCCTGAACGTCAACGGCGGCGCGATTGCCCTCGGGCACCCGCTCGGCAGTTCCGGAACCCGGATTGTCGTGAGCCTTCTGCACGCGCTGCGCCGGGAGAATAAACCGACCGGCCTGGCCTCGCTGTGTATCGGCGGCGGGATGGGTATTGCGTTAATTGTGAAAGCGATCTGAGGAGACAAGCGCCATGGAAAAATTAATTGTGGTGGGTGAGAAATTTACCGATTTTGCCCGGCGGCATCAGAACGTGCTGACCGTCAACGAGTTTGAGCGTTTTGTCTGGAGCGGCGAGCTCGCCGGCGTCGATAAAATCGTCATTGGTCAGGGCGTGCAGCTCGACGACATCTCCCGCACGGTCTGCATTATTCGTCAGCACTATCCGGATAAAATCCGCCAGATCGTCAATCTGCAGGATCTCTATTATCAAAACAACCGCGATCATCAGCGGCTGGTGCATAAACGTAAAAAAGAGAACATCCTCATCACCTCGCCGGAAAAACGCGATGAAGATAGCTATTGCGCGCGTCTGATCCTGCAGGACGCCTCGGAGCTGCTTTGCGACCACCAGACCGGGCAACACATCCAGGGGATGGTGCTGATCGAGGCGGCGCGGCAAACCATCATCGCCACCTCGGAGAAATTTCTGCTGGCGGAGGCGGGCGTGGCGATGGACGAGAAGTACTTCACGCTGAGCTCGCTGCAGGTAGCTTTTTCCAGCTTTGTTTTCCCGCTGCCGGTGACCATTGTGCTGAATGTGGTGTCGTGCAAAAGCTCAGCCCACGGCCGCTTTACCTGCGAGTGTTCGGTCGGTTTTGACCAGACCAGCACCCGCAAAGCGGAAGTCGGCTTTAGCTTCAGCGTCTATGACCTGAACTACATTACTCGTAAGGAGTGTGAGCAGGCGGCGCTCTGCCATCAACATTATCTGGTCAGTATTGAGCAGGGGGACGGGGATGAGCATCGCCTTTTTTGACGTGGATGAAACGCTGATTACCGGCAAAAGTATGTTCCTGTTTCTGCACCGCTATGCCGAGGAATATCCGCTGCAGTGCGGTTTGATGGCCGCGGCGATTGTCCGCCAGCTCCAGGCGCTTAGCAAAGCGGGTCAACCGCGGGAGGCGATCAATCGCTACTACTATTCGCTGTTTCGCCATGAGCCGCGCGCCCAGGTACGGGCGGTTGCTGAGGCACTGTATCGCGAAGGTGGGTACGGTTTTCACCGTGAGGTGGTGGCGATCCTCCGGCAACATCAGGCGCGCGGGGATGACGTGGTGTTTGTCTCCGGATCGATGACCGACATTCTCTGGCCGGCGATGGCGGCGCTGGGGGTGGAGCATGCCCTGTGTTCAGAGCCGGTGGTGGTTGACGAACACTATACCGGGGAACTCTGGCGGACCGCCATTGGCGAACATAAGGCGTTGCATGCTCAACGCTACGCGCAGGAACGGGGCCAGCCGCTGGCGGCGTGCTATGCCTTTGGGGACCATATCTCGGATCTGCCGCTGCTCGCGCTGGTTGGCAACCCCTGCGCGGTCAATCCGTGCGCGGCGCTGCTGGCGGAGTCGCAGCGTCGGGGATGGCCGGTGCTGTGGTCTAACGGCGGTTGACGGCACGATAGCGAAAAAAAGGGGGCGGCGCTACGCCACCCCCTGATTCACACCCTGACGGGGATCAGCCCGGGTAGATGCCGCGGTCTTTACGCGCCATCAGGATGCGCTCGCAGGCCACGATATAGGCGGCGGTACGCAGCGTACACGCTTTCTCGGCGGCTTTATCGCAGACGTGAATAATGGCGTCGGTCATGATGCGGTCCATCTTGGCGTTGATCTCTTCTTCGCTCCAGAAGAAGCTGGCCATATCCTGCACCCACTCAAAATAGCTGACGGTCACCCCGCCGGCGTTACAGATAACGTCCGGAACCACGATCACACCGCGTTCAGCCAGCACGTCGTCCGCTTCCGGATAGGTTGGGCCGTTGGCCCCTTCCAGCACCAGTTTGCAGGTCAGCTTCTCCGCGCGCTCGCGGGTGATTTGCCCTTCCAGTGCCGCCGGGATCAGAATGTCCATCGGGGTGGTCCAGAAGGCGTCTTTGTCGATCTCCTGGGCGCCAGGGAAACCGGCAATCTGCTTTTTCTCCGCCTGCCAGGCGGTGAGGGCGGCCATATCAATCCCGCCTTCGTTATACAGGGTCGCGGTATGATCCTGAATGACCACCACGCGGGCGCCGACGCCGGCGAACAGGCGGGCTGCTTCGCTACCGACGTTACCAAAGCCCTGCAGCGCGACTTTGGCGCCTTCAATTTCGATACCGGCGCGACGAGCCACTTCCCGGCCGGTGACAAATACGCCACGCCCGGTGGCCTTTTCACGGCCGAGGGAGCCGCCGAGGTGGATCGGTTTGCCGGTGACCACGCCGGTAATGGTGGTGCCATGGTTCATGGAGTAGGTGTCCATCATCCATGCCATCACTTTACCGTTGGTGCCGACGTCCGGCGCCGGAATATCTTTCTGCGGCCCGATAATAATGCCGATTTCGCTGGTGTAGCGGCGGGTCAGACGCTCCAGTTCACCTTCTGACAGTGAGAAGGGGTCGACGCGAATGCCGCCTTTGGCCCCGCCGTAAGGAATATTGACCGCGGCGCACTTAATGGTCATCCAGGCAGAAAGTGCCATGACTTCGTTAAGATCGACATCCGGATGGTAGCGAACACCACCTTTACCCGGTCCACGCGACAGATTGTGCTGAACGCGATAGCCCTCGAAGTGGCGGATGGTGCCGTCGTCCATTTGCACAGGAATGTCGACGATCAGCGCACGCTTCGGATGGCGCAGGGTTTCCACCCAGTAGGCAAGATCGCCGAGATAAGGCGCGACACGGTCGATCTGGCGCAGGTAGGTGGTCCATGGAGATGTACTACTTTCAGATGCGTAAGATAACTTTTCCATAAGAGTCCTGTTTCTCAGTGTTATTTATGTCGTGTAAAACCGTGGAATAGCTACAGCAGTAAACTCTGTGCAATGAATGGTATCACCAATTTTATAAAGCGGTATTTGACGGCAATTCCGATTTTTAAATTTTTGTTAGATTTTTTATTTTTTAAGTGAATAACTACGCACGCCAACCACCTGCAAGCTGTGCATTTTAATTCACTTTTTATTCACTTAAGTGCATAGAAAAATATTTTTTCTATGTTTTTCATTATCTTGATGATCTTCAAAAAGTGAATAAATTGCTTCCACCCGTATTGACAATCTTATTGTTCACAGGCCAGCATTAGCCCACACAACAACATGACGTTAACCATGAATTAACAAATACCCGCAAAATAAATAGGGCTTATTTTTCCTGTGGTGAATATTTTTGCCATCACAGCGGGCGCGCTCGTGTCCAAAATAAGCCGAGGGTCAGGGTTAATGTCGATTGTCCAACGCGGCGGGAGCGTTTTCCGTCGTCTTACGTTCCGGAGATGAATGATGTCAGGCACTATGACTCGCGAAGATTTTGACGCTTACCTGGTTCCCTGTTTTGCCCCCGCGCCGTTTATTCCGGTCAGGGCGGCGGGTTCCCGCGTCTGGGACCAGCAGGGGAAAGAGTATATCGATATGGCGGGCGGCATTGCGGTGAATGCCTTAGGCCATGCCCATCCGGCGCTGGCTCAGGCCCTGCAGGATCAACTGGCGAAACTGTGGCATATCGGCAATGGCTATACCAACGAGCCGGTGCTGCAGCTGGCGAAAACCCTCGTGCAGTCGACCTTTGCCGATAAGGTGTTTTTCTGCAACTCCGGCGCCGAAGCCAACGAGGCCGCTCTCAAACTGGCGCGGAAATACGCTCACGATAAGTTTGGTGGTGAAAAAAGCGAAATCATCGCCTTCAACCATGCCTTCCATGGCCGGACGCTGTTCACCGTCTCCGTCGGCGGCCAGCCGAAATATTCCAGCGATTATGCTCCGCTGCCGCAGGGCATTACCCATCTGCCCTATAACGACATCGAGGCGGTCACCGCGGTCATCTCTTCGCGCACCTGTGCGGTGATCGTCGAGCCGATCATCGGCGAAGGCGGCGTGATACCCGCTGACCCGGCGTTCCTCCAGGCGCTGCGCACCCTCTGCGATCGCCATCAGGCGACCCTGATATTCGATGAGGTGCAGACCGGGGCGGGCCGTACCGGCCATCTCTACGCCTACCAGCACTACAACGTCGTCCCGGACATCCTCACCAGCGCCAAAGGGCTGGGGGGCGGCTTCCCAATCGGCGCGATGCTGGCGAAAGAGGCCTGGGCGCAGGTTTTCCAGCCGGGCACCCATGGCACCACCTTCGGCGGCAACCCGCTGGCGGCGACCGTCGCTAACGCCGTGCTGGCCCATCTCGATACGCCGCTGCTGGCGGGCGTTGGCGAGCGCCATGCGCTGATTGTTGACCAGTTGAATGCGATCTCTGCCCGTTACGATGCGTTCAGCGCCGTGCGGGGCACCGGTCTGCTGATCGGCGCTGAGCTGGCGGGGCCGCTGCGCGGCAAGGCCAAAACGTTGACCAACCTGGCGGCGGAAGAGGGGCTGATCGCCCTGATTGCCGGCCCGGACGTGCTGCGCTTCGCGCCGGCGCTCAATATCCCGCTGGCGGATATTGCGGAAGCCTTCGTGCGCCTTGATCGCGCCGTTGCTCGCTTAACCCGCTAACCGGGAGGACGGCCTGTGATGCTATTTCGTCCCGTACGGGAAAACGATCTCGACGACATCGTCCGCCTTGCCGCGCGGGCGGGGGTCGGCATGACCTCCTTACCGCATGACGTCGAGCGCCTGGCGGCCCGGATCCGGCGCAGTATCGAGACCTTCGCCGGCGAACTGCCGCGCGGCCAGCAGGGTTTCCTGTTTGTACTGGAAGACACCGCGCTGGCGCGGGTGGTGGGGGTGAGCGCCATTGAGGTCGCGGTAGGCCTGGACGAGCCGTTTTACAATTTTCGCATTCAGAAAACGGTTCGCGCCTCGAAAGCGCTGGGAGTCTATAAGCCTCAGGAGCTGCTTAATCTCAGCTATGACCACACCGGGCACAGCGAACTGTGTACGCTGTTTCTCGACCCGGCCTATCAGCGCAACCGCAATGGTCTGCTGCTCTCCAAGGCGCGCTTTTTATTTATCGCCGCCTTCCGCGAGTGGTTTTCCCCGTACCTGTTTGCCGAACTGCGCGGCTGCAGCGATGAGCAGGGGCAGTCGCCGTTCTGGGATGCGCTGGGCCATCACTTCTTCGACATCCCGTTTGCCGATGCTGACCGGCTGACCGGCACCGGCATGAAAACCTTTATTGCCGAACTGATGCCGGCTTACCCGATCTATATCTCACTGCTGCCGAAAGCGGCCCGCGAGGTCATCGGTCAGGTGCATCCCAATACCGCCCCGGCGCGGGCGATCCTCGAGAAAGAGGGATTCAGCTGGCGCGGCTCGGTGGATATTTTCGATGCCGGACCGGTGCTGGAGGCGAACACCGATCAGATCCGCGCCGTGCGCGACAGCCAGTGCCTGCCGGCCCAGCAGCTGATGGGCGCCCTGCCGGCGCCGACGCTCGTCGCCAACGGTCAGTTCGACAATTTCCGGGCGCTGCTGGTGGCCCACGAAGAGCAGGTCTCACTAGATGCCGCCGCGCTGGACGCGCTGCAGGTCAGTGAAACCGACCGCGTTTATACGGTAACCCTGAATCCAGAGGAAAACAGATCATGGCGGTAAAAGCACAGTTTATAGCCGGGCAGTGGCAGGCGGGCAGCGGCGCAACGATGAGCAAACTGGCCCCGGAGGATCAGTCGCTGCTGTGGCAGGCGGCCAGCGCGGGTGCCGACGACGTCCAGGCGGCCTGCGCCGCGGCGCGCGCGGCGTTTTACCCCTGGTCGCACCGGCCGCTGGCCGAGCGTATTGCCGTGGTGGAGCGTTTTGCCGCGCTGCTGGAGACACATAAAGAGGCGCTGGCGACCCTGATTTCCCGCGAGACCAGCAAGCCGCTGTGGGAGACCCGCACCGAAGTGCAGGCGATGATCGGCAAGGCCGCGATCTCCATCGAGGCCTATCACCAGCGGACGGGCTTTCACGAGTCGACGCTGCCGGACGGAAAAGCACAGCTGCGCCACAAACCGCATGGCGTGATGGCGGTCTTTGGTCCCTACAACTTCCCGGGCCACCTGCCCAACGGGCACATCATTCCGGCACTGATTGCCGGGAATACCATCGTGTTTAAACCCAGCGAGCTGACGCCGGCCACCGCCGAAATGACCGTCCAGCTGTGGCAGCAGGCGGGCGTCCCTGACGGGGTGATCAATCTGCTGCAGGGCGGAAAAGCCACCGGCCAGGCGCTGCTGGAAAATCGTGATATCGACGGCGTGCTGTTCACTGGCAGCGCGGCGGCCGGTTTCCATTTCCATCGCTACTTCGGCGGCCAGCCGGAGAAGATGCTGGCGCTGGAGATGGGCGGCAACAACGCGCTGATCGTCGCCGACGTGGCCGATGTCGATGCGGCGCTGCATGTGATTATCCAGTCGGCGTTTATCTCCGCCGGGCAGCGCTGCACCTGCGCGCGCCGGCTGATCGTGCCGCGCGGCGAGCAGGGGGATGCGCTGCTGCAGCGGCTGGTCGCGGCCAGCGCGCAGATCCGCGCCGGCAAGTGGGATGACCAGCCCGCGCCGTTTATGGGCGGAGTGATTTCTCTCGACGCCGCGCAGAACATGCTGGCGGCGCAGCAAAAACTGGAGGGGCTCGGCGGCAAGGTGCTGCTGCGCATGCGCCAGCCCGACCCGCACTCCACGGTGCTGACGCCGGGGATCGTCGACGTCACCGGTATCGAGGTGCCGGATGAAGAATACTTTGGCCCGCTGCTGACGGTTATCCGTTATGACGATTTCCCGGAGGCCATTCGCCTCGCCAACCAGACCCGCTATGGCCTGGCCGTCGGGCTGATCTCCAGCGACGCGGCGCAGTTTGACCAGCTGGCGGACGAGGCGCGGGCCGGGATCGTCAACTGGAACAAGCCGCTGACCGGCGCCTCGAGTAAAGCGCCGTTTGGCGGGGTGGGCGCCTCCGGCAACCATCGCGCGGCAGCGTGGTACGCCGCTGATTACTGTGCCTGGCCGATGGCCTCTCTGGTCAGCGATACGCTGACGCTTCCGGCGACGGTATCGCCGGGCCTGCCATTCTGATAACGGATCCTGTGAGGACATATGTCTGGTTTTGAAGCAAACTTTGATGGCCTGGTCGGCCCGACGCACCACTACGCCGGACTCTCCGTCGGCAATGAAGCCTCGCAAAATAACCGCGATGGTCTCTCTAACCCTAAAAAGGCGGCGCTGCAGGGGCTGTATAAAATGAAAGCCCTTGCCGATCGCGGCTTCGTGCAGGGCATTCTGCCGCCGCAGCCGCGTCCGAATCTACGTCTGCTGCGCGAAGTCGGTTTCCAGGGCAGCGATGAGCAGGTCATCCGGCAGGCGGCCCACGCGGCGCCGCAGCTGCTCTCCGCCTTCAGCTCCGCCTCGTCGATGTGGACCGCCAATGCGGCGACCGTCTCACCGTCGGCGGACAGCGCCGATGGCAAACTCCATTTCACCGTCGCCAACCTGAACAATAAGCTGCACCGTATGCAGGAGGCGCCCACCACCTCGGCGATCCTGGGCGCCACGTTCGCCGATCCGCGCTACTTCGCCCACCATGCGGCGCTGCCGCAGCATGGCGACCTCGGCGATGAAGGGGCAGCCAACCATAACCGCTTCTGCCGGGAGTATGACCGACAGGGGGTGCAGTTTTTTGTCTACGGTCGACGCGCCAGCGGCGGGATCGCCCCGGTGAAGTATCCGGCGCGGCAGACCCTCGAGGCCAGCGAGGCGGTGGCCCGCCTGCATCAGCTGGATCCGCGCTACACGGTGTTTGCCCAGCAGGCGCCGCAGGCTATCGATCGCGGCGTGTTTCACAACGACGTCATCGCGGTCAGCAATCGCCATGTGCTGTTCCACCATCAGCAGGCGTTTGTCGATCAGGCGACGGTGCTAGCGACGCTACGGGCTAAAAGCGACAGTCTGGATATCCCGTTCACCAGCGTGGAAGTGCCGGACGAGCGGGTGTCGCTCGATGACGCGGTGGCCTCTTACCTGTTCAACAGCCAGCTGCTGAGTAAACCTGACGGCAAGATGCTGATCGTGGTGCCGGAGGAGTGCCGCCAGCGGGAAAACGTCTGGCGCTATCTGAGCGACCTCGCCGCCGACAGCGCATCGCCGATCGATGAAGTGGCGGTCTTTGACCTGCGGGAAAGCATGCGCAACGGCGGCGGCCCGGCCTGTCTGCGGCTGCGGGTGGTGCTCAACGAGGCTGAACGCCAGGCGGTCAACGCCCACAGTCTGATGAACGACGAGCGTTATCAGCAGCTGACGGCATGGGTGGAAAAACACTATCGCGACCGGCTGCACGCCCGCGATCTGGCGGACCCGCAGCTGCTGCGCGAGGTTTATCAGGCGCTGGATGAGCTGACGCAGATCCTGCGCCTGGGCGCGGTCTATGATTTTCAGCGTTAAGGAGCGGCAGATGGAGCACCTGGTTAACGATTTACTGCACTGCCGCCTGCAGGAGTGGAGCTTCCCGGCGGGCATCGAGGCCCGCTGGCTGGGCGAGGGGATCCTGCAGTTGCTGCCGACGGCGCCGTGGCGCCAGGCGACGATCCTCTCCGCGGGCGTGCATGGCAATGAGACCGCGCCGACGGAGCTGCTGCTGCAGTTGACCCACGATCTGAGCCAGGGGCGGCAGCCGCTCACTCAGGCGCTGCTGATCGTCTTTGGTAACCTGCCGGCGATCCGCGCCGCACGCCGCTATCTGCACAACGACCTGAATCGCCTGTTCGGCGGCCGCCATCTGGCGGTCACCCCGGGGAATGAGTCGCGGCGGGCTTTTGCGCTGGAGCAAGCGGTGCAGGCCTTCTATCGCGCCGCCGATGCGGCGGGTCCGGTCAACCGTAGCCATCTCGATATGCATACCGCCATTCGCGGGTCGCTGTATCGCCAGTTTGCGCTGCTCCCGGCCCACGCCGGGGATTTTTCGCCTGGCTTCTACCAGCTGTTGCAGGCCAGCGGGATGGATGCCATCGTGCGGCATACCGAAGCGGGCGGCACCTTCACCCATTTCACCTGCGAAAAGTTCGCCGCGCAAAGCGCCACCCTGGAGCTGGGGAAAGTGATGCCGTTCGGCGCCAACGATCTCAGCCTGTTCGCCGCTACCGACGCGGCGATCCGGGCCTGGATTTCTGACGCGCCGCTGCCGCCGCGCGACAAAGCGCCGGTGGATTACTTCCTGGTCGAGGAGAGCATCATCAAGCGCGAGGGGGAATTTACGCTTAATCTCGCGGCCAACGTTGAGAACTTCACCGCGCTCCCGGCGGGGTACGAAATCGCTCGCCAGGCGGAGACACGGTGGGTGGTGCAGGCCCGGGCCCCCTATATCCTCTTTCCCAACGCCGGGGTCGCCACCGGTCAGCGCGCCG
The DNA here is from genome assembly GCF_002837615.1 of Klebsiella sp. X1-16S-Nf21. Lineage (NCBI taxonomy): Bacteria > Pseudomonadati > Pseudomonadota > Gammaproteobacteria > Enterobacterales > Enterobacteriaceae > Klebsiella > Klebsiella sp. X1-16S-Nf21. Next base: position 38,177 of record NZ_PJDK01000032.1, on the reverse strand, counting down.
GGCTGCTGCTGCGCGCTGCGGCTCTTCGCCTCCCACAACCAGCCTGAGGAAACACCATGACTGAACATCAACATCAGGCGTCACCTGCCGCCGGAGGTGAGGACGCGTCACAGCTTAAACGCGGGCTCGGCGCCCGCCACATTCAAATGATTGCCCTCGGGGGCGCCATCGGCACCGGGCTGTTTATGGGGGCGGGGCGCAACATCGCCGTCGCCGGCACCTCGATTCTGGTGATCTATGTGCTGGTCGGGTTCTTTACCTATATGGTGATGCGGGCGATGGGGGAGCTGCTGCTCACCCGCCATGACTACCGCTCGTTTGCCGACTTTGTCGGCGAGTATCTCGGGCCGCAGGCCAGCTTTTACCTCGGCTGGACCTACTGGCTAAGCTGGGTAGTGACCTGCATTGCCGACGTGGTGGTCTGCGGGAGCTATATGCAGTACTGGTTCCCGGAACTGTCGGCATGGATGCCGGCCCTCAGCATGCTGGCGATCCTGTTCCTGCTTAACCTGCTGTCGGTGAAAATGTTTGGCGAGGCGGAGTTCTGGTTCGCCCTGATCAAGGTGATCACCATTATCGCCCTGATCGGCACCGGCGGCTGGATGATTGCCACTGGCTGGACTTCTCCGGACGGCGTGACGGCTTCTCTCAGCCATCTTACCGACCCGACGGCTTTTATGCCTCACGGTATCACCGGTTTTTTCGCCGGCTTCCAGATAGCGATCTTCTCCTTTACCGGCATTGAGCTGCTGGGCACCATGACGGCGGAGACCCGCGATCCGCAGCGCATTTTACCCAAGGCGATCAATGCTCTGCCGCTGCGGATTATCATCTTCTATCTGCTGTCGATGGTGGTGATTATCGCCGTCGCCTCCTGGCCGGGGGTATCGGCGGAGACCAGTCCGTTCGTGACGCTGTTTGCCAAGGCCGGGCTGCCTGCCGCCGCGGCGGTGATTAACTTCGTGGCGCTGACCTCGGCGATGTCCTCGGCCAACAGCGGCGTCTTCTCCAGCACCCGCATGCTGTACGGCCTGTCGGTGGAGAAGCATGCGCACTGGCAGTTTCGCATCCTGTCGCGCAATACCCGCATCCCGGTGCGTAGCCTGCTGTTCTCCTGCTTCTGCATGCTGATCGGTACGCTGCTGCTATTCCTGGTACCGAATGTGATGACCCTGTTCACCATCGTCTCGACCCTGGCGGCGATTATGGTGGTGTTCAGCTGGGGGATGATCCTCGTGGCCTATCTGGTCTATCGCCGTCAGCGTCCGGACCTGCACGCCGGGTCGATCTTTAAGATGCCTGCCGGGGTGGTGATGAGCTGGGTGAGCCTGCTGTTCTTCGCCTTCGCCATCTTCATCATGATCTTTGACCCGGACACGCTGCTGGCGCTGTTGGCTTCTCCGCTGTGGTTTATCGCGCTGTGGGGCTTCTGGAAGCTGAAGCAGCGGCGCGAGGGGCAGCTGACGCTGGATAACCAGAGCGCCTGACACTCGCCGGCCAACCTGGCCGGTTAAGCAGGAGGTGAAGACTGGACGTCTGTTTGTGCCCGGTGACGGCTGGCGCCTTACCGGGCCTACATGCTTACCGGACCTGGGATGAGCGGTTTCTCCCGCGGCGTGATCCCCCCCAGGCCCGCGCAAGCGCAGCGCCGCCGGGCAGGATACTCGGCTCCGTAGCGGCTTTTCTGCCCGGTGGCGGCTGGCGCCTTACCGGGCCTACATGCTTACCGGACCTGGGATGAGCAGTTTCCCCTACGGCATGATCCCCCCAGGCCCGCGAAAGCGCAGCACCGCCGGGCAGGATAATCGGCTCCGCAGCAGCTTTACTGCCCGGTGGCGGCTGCTGCCTTACCGGGCCTACATGCTTACGGACCTGGGATGAGCGGTATCCCCCGCGGCGTGATCTCCCTCTGTAGGCCCGCGCAAGCGCAGCGCCGCCGGGCGGGATAGTCGGCTCCGTAGCGGCTTTACTGCCCGGTGGCGGCTGGCGCTTTACCGGGCCTACATGCTTACCGGACCTGGGATGAGCGGTATCCCCCGCGGCGTGATCTCCCTCTGTAGGCCCGCGCAAGCGCAGCGCTGCCGGGCAGGATACTCGGCTCTGCAGCGGCTTTACTGCCCGGTGGCGGCAGGCGCCTTACCGGGCCTACTGTCTTACCGGACCTGGGATGAGCGGTTTCCCCCGCGGCTTGATCCCCCCGTAGGCCCGCGCAAGCGCAGCGCCGCCGGGCAGGATAGTCGGCGCCGTAGTAGCCCGGGCGGGCGGCGGTTAGGCGCTTTCCGCCCGGGAAGGGGCCGCACCCGGCGCGGACTTCATCCGGCTGGCGCAGAAAATTGCCAGCAGCGAAATCACCACCGTAACGCCCAGATAAACGGCCACCGGCCGCCAGTTCCCGTCATATTTTGCCAGCAGACCGGTGGCGATAAGCGGCGCGGTGCCCCCGGCCAGCGCGGCACCCAGCTGGTAGCCGAGGGTGATCCCGGTATAGCGCACATTGGCGCTGAAAATCTCAGAGCACAAGGTGCCGAGCACCGCAGTTACCGGCGCCCACAGGATGCCGAAGGCAACGACCGTCGCCAGCATGATGCCCCAGTTGGTGCCGGTGTCGAGCAGCAGGAACCACGGAACGATAAACAGCCCCAGCAGCACCACGCTCAGGGTATACATCTTTTGCCGCCCCACCTTGTCTGACAGCAGCCCCATCAGCGGGATCATCACGGTGGCCACCAGCGCGCCCAGGGTCACGGATTCCAGCGCCTGCGACTTCTGGTAGCTCAGGGTGGTGGTGGCATAGCTGACCACAAAGGTGGAGAAGATATAGAATGGGGCGGTCTCCACCACTTTCAGACCGGCGGCAATCAGCACTTCCCGCCAGTGGTGCTTGAGCGTTTCGCGCAGCGGGGCCTTCGCCACCTGGCCGGATTTTTTCACCTGCTTAAAGGCGGGCGTTTCGTCGATATCTTTGCGGATCCACAGGCCGAGAAAAACGAGGACGGAGCTGAGCAGGAACGGTATACGCCAGCCCCAGGCGAGAAACTGTGTCTCGTCAAACAGGGTCATCAGCGAGACGATAAACGTCGCCATCAGCATGCCGATGGTCACGCCGGCCTGGGGAATGCTGCCGAAAAAGCCTTTCCGCTTCTCCGGCGCGTATTCGTAGGCCAGCAGCAGCGCACCGCCCCATTCACCGCCGATACCCATGCCCTGAATAATGCGCAGGGTTATCAGCAGGGCGGGCGCCCAGAGGCCCACCATCTCATAGGTGGGAAGCAGGCCGATCGCCACCGTGGCGCTGCCCATCAGCGACAGGGTCAGCACCAGCGTCTTCTTGCGGCCGATGCGATCGCCGATATGAGCGAAAATGACGCCGCCGATGGGGCGGATAAAAAACGTCAGCGAGAAGGAGAGCCAGGAGAGGATCAGGCCGATGACCGGGTCGACCATCGGAAAGAAGATTTTGTTGAACACCAGCGCGGCGGCGGTGCCATAGAGAAAATAATCGAACCATTCGATGGCGCTGCCTGTCAGGCTGGCGATCAGGACCTTCTTGTTTTTCTGCAGAATGGATGCAGTGTTGTCTTGTGGATTGCTCATTACGAAACGTTCTCCCGCCACGGTAAATAGGTCAGGTGTCACTCTGTGTAAACAGGGTGCAACCTGGTGTGAAAAGGTTGTGTAATTGTTAAGCAACTTAGGGTTGAAGGTTACAATTGGCAAGTTCATCGCTGGCAAACTGGGCGTTATGACGCGGTTTGGACTGGTGTAACCGCGACGCTATTTTTTATTTTCCACCTGATTTTGCTGTTTTTTGTTATTTTCATAGTGAGTTGTTCAGGTGCAACCCGCCTGTTTTTAGATGTTTCTTGTTATTTCAAAATGGTTACAAATTAACGCCGCTTTGCCTCCCGCGAGGCGGCGTTTATGATGGCGAAAGCATCCTCTCCGATCGGCTGAGAGGGAATTAAGGAGACAGAATGGCAGAACAATTTCCCCGGCTGTCGGCGGCGACGCTGGCGGCGGCTAACCAGGTCGGCGCCTGGCTGGCGCAGGACGATCTGGCGACGCTGCCCGCGCTGCCGCAGGTGGACGTGGTGGTGCTGGCCGGCAACGCCGTGATCCCGACCATCGACGCCGCCTGCCGGCTGGCGGCGGCGCAGGACGTCACGCTGCTGATCAGCGGCGGCGTGGGACATTCTACGAACTATCTCTACGAGGCGGTGCGCCAGGATACCCGTTACCGTATGTTGCCGGTGGCGGGGCGTCCGGAAGCGCATATTCTGGCCGATATTGCTCATGACTACTGGCACATTCCGCGCTCGCGGCTGGTGGTGGAGGACCAGTCGACCAACTGCGGCGAGAACGCCCGTTTTACCCGGACCACGCTGGAGAACGGGGGGATCCCTCATCGTCGCGGGATCGTCATTCAGGACCCCACCATGCAGCGGCGAACCATGGCCACCTTCGCCCGCGTCTGGCAGGGGGTGGCGACACCGCCACAGTGGCTGAGCTTTCCCGGCTGCTCGCCGGTGCTGGAGCAGACCGATGGTCAACTGGGGTTCGCGGGCGGCGGGGCGGGGCTGTGGCCGGTCGCCCGCTACCTGGCGCTGCTGCTGGGCGAGCTGCCGCGCCTGCAGGATACGCCTGAAGGATACGGTCCGCGGGGGAAAGACTTCATCAGCCACGTCACCTTCCCGCCGGAGATCCTCGATGCCTGGCGACAGCTGCGGGAGGACGCCCAGCTTGCCGGGGCGCTGCAGGCCCGCACCCTCAGCTGAAAACTGCCCGTTTGCGGCAGATTTATCGCAAACGGGCAATTTGTGTTATTGGAATGTAACCTCAACCGGGCATTTTTGGCCCGGATTTATGAATCAGCTCACAGAACGGCGCCAACGTGCTGCGAAGCCACGGCTTATCCGCCCGATATTTAACAAAAAAATCACTTGTTAAATACAAACGCACTACAGGAGCAGCCATGACAGCACCCGTTCAACACCAAATGTATATTGATGGCCAGTTCGTTTCCGGTCGCGGCGACGGCTGGATCGACGTGCTTAACCCGGCGACCGAAGCGCTGCTGTCGCGGATCCCGGACGGGACAGCTGAAGAGGCGCGGCTGGCGATTGACGCGGCTGAGCGCGCCCAGCCCGCCTGGGAAGCGCTGCCGGCCATTGAGCGTGCGGGTTGGTTACGCAAAATTGCCGCTGGTATCCGCCAGCGTGCTGAAGAGATTGCCGGGCTGATCGTGGCTGAAGGCGGCAAGATCCAGCAGCTGGCTGCGGTGGAAGTCGCATTTACCGCGGACTATCTCGACTATATGGCCGAATGGGCGCGCCGTTACGAAGGCGAGATCGTGCAGAGCGATCGCCCTGGGGAGAATATCCTCGTCTTTAAACGCGCGCTGGGGGTGACCACCGGGATCCTGCCGTGGAACTTCCCGTTCTTTCTTATCGCCCGCAAGCTGGCGCCGGCCCTGATCACCGGGAATACCATCGTCATTAAGCCCAGCGAATTTACGCCCAATAATGCCATCGCCTTTGCCGAGATCGTCCATCAGGTTGGGTTGCCGAAAGGGGTCTTTAACCTGGTGCTCGGCCGCGGAGAAACCGTTGGTCAGGAGCTGGCTGGCAATCCAAAGGTGGCGATGGTCAGCATGACCGGTAGCGTGGCGGCAGGAGAGAAAATCATGGCCGCTGCGGCGAAAAATATCACCAAAGTGTGCCTCGAACTCGGCGGCAAAGCGCCAGCCATTGTGATGGATGATGCGGATCTGGAGCTGGCGGTGAAAGCGGTGGTGGACTCGCGGGTGATTAACACCGGGCAGGTGTGTAACTGCGTCGAGCGGGTCTATGTTCAGCAGGGCATTTACGACCGCTTCGTCAACCGCCTCGGCGAGGCGATGAAGGCCGTGCAGTTTGGCGACCCGGCGACGCGGGATGACATCGCGATGGGGCCGCTGATCAACGCGGCGGCGCGGGACCAGGTGGCGGGTAAAGTGGCGAAGGCGGTGGCGCAGGGGGCGCGGGTGGCGCTGGGCGGCCAGCCGCTGGAGGGCAAAGGCTATTTTTATCCGCCGACCCTGCTGCTGGATGTGCGTCAGGAGATGGACATTATCCACGAGGAAACCTTCGGGCCGGTGCTGCCGGTGGTGGCGTTTTCGACCCTTGATGAGGCGCTGGCGATGGCCAATGACAGCGACTATGGCCTGACCTCCTCGATCTATACCCGCGATCTGAACGTGGCGATGAAGGCGATTAAGGGACTGAAGTTCGGCGAAACCTATATCAACCGGGAAAACTTTGAGGCGATGCAGGGTTTCCACGCCGGCTGGCGCAAATCGGGGATCGGCGGCGCTGATGGTCGCCACGGGCTGAATGAGTACCTGCAGACCCAGGTGGTCTATCTGCAGGCCTGAGGTACTTAACTCCGAGCCGGCGGGCAGCTCAGGCGGCCCGCCGTTCGCTTAGCGGGCGAATTTCTCCAGCACGCGGATCAACTGGGTGACGAAGCCGTATTCGTTATCATACCAGGCGACGGTTTTCACCAGCTGTACGCCGCCGGCCTCCACAATCTCCAGCTGGGTGGCATCGTAGATCGAGCCGAAATGGCTGCCGATAATGTCGGAAGAGACAATCTCTTCTTCGGTGTAGCCGAAGGATTCATTGCCCTCAGCCGCCTGCTTCATCGCCTGATTGACCTCATCCGCAGTCACTTTTTTCTCCAGCACCGACACCAGCTCTGTCACCGAACCCGTTTTTGTCGGCACACGCTGGGCATGGCCCTTCAGTTTACCGCTCAGGGCGGGGATCACCAGGCCGATGGCCTTTGCCGCACCTGTGGTGTGCGGGATGACGTTTTCTGCCGCCGCTCTGGAGGCGCGCAGATCTTTGCCGCGCGGCCCGTCCACCAGCGACTGGGTGCCGGTATAAGCATGGATGGTGGTCATGGTGCCCACGGTGATGCCGAAGGCATCCTGGAGGACTTTGGCCATCGGCGCCAGGCAGTTGGTGGTGCAGGAGGCCACGGAGATGATGGTGTCATCCGGGGTCAGGGTGTCATCGTTGACGTTGTAGACGATGGTTTTCATCTCGCCAGCGGGGGCGGAAATCAGCACTTTGCGCGCGCCGGCCTGGAGATGGGCCTGCGATTTCTCGGCCGAGGTGTAGAATCCGGTACACTCCACAATCACCTCGGCGCCTGCCGCCTGCCATGGAATATGCTGCGCCTCTTTTTCGGCATACACCGTAATGGTTTTGCCGTTGACGATCAGCGCATCTTCCGTAAAGTCGACGCTCCACGGAAAGGGGCCGTAGTTTGAATCATGCTTTAACAGGTAGGCCAGCACCTTTGGCGAGGTGAGGTCGTTGATAGCCACCACTTCCAGGCTGCTGTCGACTTCTAATAAACGGCGTAACACCAAACGTCCGATACGACCAAATCCATTAATCCCAAGTTTACTCATGGACATTCTCCGGTTGGTAAAACGACTCGATGTGATAAAACTCCTCCAGGCTTAGTCCTGTCCCCCTGATTGGTCAACTGACAATCTGTGCGGTATGCCAGCGCTTCCGGCCCGAAGAGGGAAAAAGTGAATGTTTTCCCGGCCTTTTTTAGCGCTGACGGCTGGGAATAATTTTTGTTACCGGAGATGAGGGGGCCGCCTGCTGGCGAAGCGGTGAAAAGCGTCTATGCTTAACTATTGAATAGCTTAGTAAAATATTGACGTTAGACGAAGGGAGAGGTTATGGGATTCTGGAGAATCGTTTTCACTATTATTCTGCCGCCGCTGGGCGTACTGCTGGGGAAAGGCTTCGGCTGGGCGTTTATTCTCAACATTATTCTGACCCTGCTGGGCTATATTCCTGGCCTGATCCACGCCTTCTGGGTGCAGACACGCGACTGAGGGGCGAGCAGATAACCACGCCTCCCCCTGGGACCCGCTCAGGGGGGCATCAGGCTCTCTTTATACAGCAGCGTATTATCCTTCGACCAGTAGTGCCGGGTCTCCTCTTCCAGATCAACGATCCACTTAAACACGCCGGCGCTGGCGAGATCCTTGCAGTACTGTTCAAAGTTGATGGCGCCGGCAAAATGGCGGATGACCGCGGCCGATGTCAGTCGATGGCTGGGGGCGCTGCGCACGCGTAGCAGGCCGCGGGCGCTTTTTATCGAGATCACCTCGTCGTTTGCCATCACGAAATTCATATTGCCGGTGGAGACAAAATAGATGTAGTAAGAGACCTGATGCCGGCGGAGTTCACTGGCGAAGGTGGTAAAATCGGCATCCGCGCGAACCTGTTCGAAAAAGTGACCCAGCCTTGCCAGCAGTTCCATTTCAATCCTTGTTGTGTTGTTGCTGCGCATGGTTTCGGCGTCTGTCGGCATAAACCATTCACACGTTTACTTATTCGTATTTTAATAATATAGGCGCGTTATATTAATGGTTATTATGTAACTGGAACACCGTTTCAAGTGTTACAAGCTATTGCAAAGGTTTGCAGGGGATCCTCGAGGCAGGCAGAAGGTGTGGTAAGACGGGAAGGGGCGAAATTAGCGCCGGCGATGATCGTCGCCGGCGGGGCCATGAGCCGCGGCTATTTCTGGATCAGATAGCGAATGGTTGGGCCATCCTGCTGAATATCCAGCACCGTATAGCCATGGTTCCTGGCATCGAGTGGAATGTTATTGATCGACTGCGGACAGTCGCTGACTACTTCCAGGATCTCGCCTTTTTGCAGGGAGGGCATCGCCTCCAGAGTGGCCACGGCCGGATAGGGACAGGGTTCGCCGACCATATCCAGGCGATAATCAGGGATGATGTTTTTCATGCGCTCTCCTTCACGGTCCGGACCGCCGTCGACTGGCGGCGGAAAAAATGTCTTTCCCAGGCGATCACCAGCAGCAGGGCGATCAGCAGCAGCAGATAGGTCGCCAGCAGCCCGCCGAAGGGGCCGAAGGCGTTCAGCAGGTTGATTTTCTGCCAGTGGGTGGCGAGCGGAGCGGCGATATCGTCCCAGCACCAGGCGAGCAGCGTTGAGCCAATGACATTGCCCAGCCCAACCCACCAGTAGTGAACCTGGCCCTCCACCGCCCGGTACATCCAGCCGGTTTCACAGCCGCCGGCCAGCACGATGCCAAAGCCAAACAGCAGCCCGCCAATCGCCGCATTGGGACCGGCCCACATAATTTTCGGCGCCATCCCCAATTGCACATAGCTAAAGATACCGATGGCGCTCGCCGCCATGCCGAAGATAATCGCCTTCGCCATCACCGTCCGGCCGGTGATCCACATATCGCGAAAGGCGGAGGTAAAGCAGATCTGCGCGCGCTCAATAAGCAGACCGAAGCCGATGCCGAACAGCATCGCCAGGCCGAGCGCCGGGTGGTCTGCGGCGGTGAGCAGGCCCCAGCCGATCATGGCGAAAAAGATCACCATGCCCAGCCGGAAACGGCGGCGCGCCTGCTGCGGTTTTTGGGTTAACGGCGAGGCGGCGGACACCTTTTGCATTTTTACCGGGATGCGAAAAAGGGGCAGCAGCGTGAAGCGGGCGCCAAACCAGGAGCCGATGGCGGTGGCGATGGCAAACAGCCAGGCGTGCAGGGAGAACTGCGGAATACCGGTGAAAAAAGCCGCCAGATTGCAGCCCATCGCCAGACGTGCGCCGAACCCGGCGATGATGCCGCCTGCCACGGCCTGCACAATGCGGATCCGGCTGCGTGGAAAGCGCAGTTTGACGTTATTGGCCCACAGCGCGGCGGCCAGGCAGCCGCCGAACATGCCGATGATCATCCTGCCATCGATGCGGGTCAGCGGAGTCCCTTCGAGATGAATCAGCTGGTAATAGCCCCACTGTTCGCTGTGGACGCCCAGCAGTTGCAGCAGCTGACCGCCCCAGCGGGTGAATTCGCCGGTCACCGCCCAGAAGGTGCCGGTGATGCCAAAATAGTAGGTAGAGAGGATGCCCGCCGCGATGACCGCCGGGACAGGGGACCAGAACCGGATAAGCCAGGCCTGTTTGAAGGATTGCCATGTCATAAAAATGCCTCTGAACTCAGAAGGTATTAAAGGTCGATGACCGACCGAAGGGGGCAAATAGTACCCGCCTTAACGCCTGCTTTCTCTGTTTTGGATCAAGGCCCTACGCTTGCGCCACCACGGCAAGCAGCGCCAGCAGTGCGGGCAGCGACTGAATATAGAGAATTTTGCGGCTGGCGGTCAGCGCGCCGAAAATTCCGGCGGCCAGCACGCAGGCCAGGAAAAAGATAACCACCTGCACCCCCGACGCCCCCAGCCACAGCCCCCACGCCAGGCCGGCGGCCAGAAAACCGTTATACAACCCCTGGTTGGCCGCCAGCACCCGGGTCTCCCGGGCGAAATCGGCGCTGAGGTTAAAGGCCCGGCGCCCGGCGGGGGCTTCCCAGAGAAACATCTCCAGCACCAGGATGGCGAGATGAATAATAGCGACCAGCGCAACGAGGAGAGTGGCTAACACAGCAGTCCTTAATCAATAAGATGAATGTGTCTGCAGTATAGCTGCAAGCGCTAACGAAGCGGGAGCGCCGCTGCTATAGTGCAGATAGGGTCATGTTTTCTGCCGCGACCAGCGTCGGTTATCTGATTGCCCTTCGGTTTAGTTTAGCGGTGCTAGTATGCCGGGTTCTTTTTTACGGGTGTGGTGTAGGTTACTGAATGTTAAATAAATTATGGATTTTGTTATCAGGGCTACTGGTGGTTGCCATGCCGTCGGCGCAGGCCGGGGAATTAAACCTCTATTCGATGAATACCGGCTCCTATGTTTATCATATGACCGGTAACCACGGACAATATAACGAGCATTTCAATAACAATTTTTTCTCGGTGGAGCGCAAGTTTTCTCAAGATTCAAAATACAGCGTGCTGGTCGGAACGATGAAAAACAGCTTTGACGATCGCTGTTTGACCCTCGGCGTGCGCCGCGACTGGCTGAAAAACGATACCGGCTGGGTGCTGAAAGGGGTGTATGCCTATACCGGGGAATTTTTCTTTGACGCCTTCAGCCACTGTGGGGATTCCGGCACCTACCGCACCGCCAAAAAAATCACCGGCGTCGGTTTTTCGCCCTACCTCTATCATGGTCTGCAATATAACTTCACCGATTATTTCGGTGTGGAAGGCGGCATTATTGTGCCGGCGATCTTTGTGATGAGTATTCAGTGGAGCTTTCGCTAGCCGCTTTATTATCCGGGAAAAGAGCAGGCCGCCTCAGGTGGCCTGCTACTGATGACCTGGCGGCAGGAATTAATGGAAGCCGAGACGGATCAGATCTAACGGGCAAAAGCGGCCCTCGCAGCCGTCGATTTCAACGCAGTCCGCCCGGCGAAGCTGCTCGGCGGTTTTCCCTTCACCATGGATAGCTTTAATCACGCCTGTTGTGCCGTTACCGGCGATCATTACCATGCTGCCGGTAGCAATAGCGTTACGATTACGGTCATAGGTTTTCATGGTCTCCTCCTCAATAAACCAGGGTAAGCAATGATTAAGCGGCTAAAGTAATACGCTTTTTTTCCTAAAAAAGTTTTGAGGATAATCAAATTTATTTTAATAACTCCGGAGCGAAAAGGGCCACAAGTCCCCTCTATTCGCGCCGATCGCATCGCCTGCGTGGCGCGCGACACTGACGGCAATATGTCATTCAGGTTACTGTTTTATGACCAGATTATTAACCTTGCCAGCCCGAGGAAAATAGCGAAAGATGGCGCTATTCGGGCATCAACAGTGCCAGTGCGTGTCCTGAGGGAGCCATGAGTCAAGACGTCACCGCGAAGATGTTAAAGCCCGATTTTGATAGTGAAGTTTCCGGTCTGGTGCATGGTTATCTGTTTCATGAACAGCGCCCCCCGCAGCCCATCGCCTCTGGCGAGGTGTGCGCCCGTTATCAGGCGCTCGCCGATGACAAGGCGTTTATCTGGTTACACCTGAATCTCAATCATGCCACCGCCGAAAAATGGTTAACCAGCCACTTTCCGGTGGCGGACTTTTTCTTCGAGGAGATCCGCAGCGGCTCGCACACCACACGCATTGAGCGACAGGGGGAGAATCTGTTCGCTGTGCTCAACGATGTGCTGTTTCGTCCGCAGGATACCAGCGCGGAAACCGCCACGCTGTGGCTCTACTGTAGCCCTAAGCTGGTGGTGACGGCGCGCTTCAAACCGTTGCGGTTTATCGAATGGATGCTGCCGCGTCTGCAGACGCTCAGGGTGAATACCTCTACCGAGCTGCTGGCTTTTCTGCTGGAGGAGCAGGAGGAGGTGCTGGAGCAGGTCGTCCGCCAGGCCAGCCGCCATGTCGACCTTATTGAAGAGCGTCTCCTGAGCAATCACGTGCAGCGCAACCGGGCCGATCTGGCACGGCTGCGGCGGATGCTTTTGCGTTTTCAGCGACTGCTGGCGCCGGAGCCGGCGGCGATGTTCCGGCTGCTTAACCGGCCGCCGGCGTGGATGGATCGTGCAGTGGTGCAGGCGTTTCGTCAGTTCACCGAAGAGTTTAGCGTGGTGCTCAACGACCTGTCCGGCCTGATCGAGCGTATCAGTCTGCTGCAGGAGGAGATTGGCGCCCGCCAGCTGGAGCAGAGCAACCGCACCCTCTACACCCTGACGGTGATCACCGTTCTCGCGCTGCCGATTAACATCGTCGCCGGTTTCTTCGGCATGAACGTCGGCGGGATCCCGCTGGCGAGCAACCACCACGGGTTTATTCTGCTGGTGGTGATAGTCGCCATCTTTACCCTCGGCGCCGGCTACCTGGCATTCCGCCGGCGCGATGACCTGTAGATTGCGCGTCGAATCAGCTGAGGCTGCGCAGGGCGGCAATCAGTCCTTCGACACCGCGTTCCAGCTTCTCGCGCGGGCAGCCGACGTTGAGGCGCAGAAAGCCGTTGCCCTCAGGACCATAGGTATAACCCGGCATAATCGCCACCTTCTGTTCGGCGATCAGCGCCTGCTGTAGCGCGTGGTCGTCGATGTTCAGGGGGCGCAGGTCGATCCACGCCAGGTAGGTGGCCTCCGGCGGCTGCCAGCAGAGTGCGGGGAAGGCATTGTTAAGCGTGTCGGCGACATAGCGCATATTCGCTTGCAGATAGTCACGCAAGGCGTCGAGCCAGGGAGCCCCGTCGCGATAGGCGGCGATATGGGCGACCAGCGCCGGCACGGAGGGAGAAGAGAGCCCGTCGCGGGCCTTCAGCGCCTGCAGGTAGCTGTCGCGCGCGTTCGCCTCAGGGATAAAGCCATAGGCCCCGGTAAAGGCCGGAATATTAAAGCTCTTCGAACCGGAGGTGAACAGCGCCCATGGCCCCTGAGCAACCTCGCTCCACGGGATATGGCGGTGTTTGTCCCAGGCCATGTCCATATGAATTTCGTCGCTAATCACCCTGACGCCATGTTTTTGACACAGGGCCGCCATGGTTTGGAGCTCCTCCCGACGCCAGACTTTCCCCGTTGGGTTGTGCGGGCTGCACAGCAGCAGCAGGGTATTCTTCGGTTCCGCCAGCACGGCTTCCAGGCGGGCCATATCGCAGTGCCATTGATTATTCGTCAGGGTCAATGGCACCGGGGCAATCTCCCGGCGGTTAGCGGTGATGGTCTTATAGAATGCATCGTAGGCAGGGGTATGGACGACGACCCCGTCGCCTTCGCTCGACCACTGGCGGATGGTTTCCGCCACCATGTAGATAACCGACGGCCCGTAGACCACCGTTTGCGGATCGATGACGCTGTTAAACCGGCTGGCGTACCAGTGGGCAATCGCCCCGAGAAACGCCTCGTTCCGCCAGCGACTGTAGCCGAACACCCCGTGGGCCAGTCGCTGGCTGACGGCGTCGAGAATGCAGGGCGCGGTGGCGAAATCCATATCGGAGATGGTGAACGGCAGCAGGTCGGCGGCGCCAAACCGGTCGGCGACATAGTCCCACTGTGTGCACCAGGTACCGTGGCGGTCGATGGGGGTGGCAAAATCAAACATCGGAACTTCCTTAGCGAATGTCCCCCTCCGCGCGGAAGGGGGACCAGTGGGGTCAGGCCTGAACAGTATTCATCAATACGGCCATTTCATCTTTTACTGACTGCACCTGCGGGCCAATAACCACCTGCAGGTTATGCTGATTGAGCTGAACCACCCCGATGGCGCGATGGGCTTTCAGCGCGGCGGCGTCCACTTTGCTCATATCGTGTACCGACAGACGCAGACGAGTAATGCAGTTATCCAGCGAAACAATGTTCTCGGCGCCGCCGAGCGCTGCCAGAATCGCCGGCACGTTATAGCCGGATTTGCCGATGGTACCGGCGACGGCTTTCTCCACGCTGGCGGCGGTGTCGATGTCGCGACCCGGCGTTTTCAGGTTGAAGCGGGTAATGGCGAAGCGGAAGATGGCATAGTAGACCGCGAACCAGATAGCCGCCACCACCGGCACCAGATACCACTTGGTCGCCAGGCCATGCAGGATGCCAAACACCACGAAGTCAATGATATTGCCGTCGGTGTTGCCGATGGTCACCCCGAGCACCGCCATGATGGTAAAGCCGAGACCGGTCAGCAGCGCGTGGATGACATACAGCACCGGCGCGACGAACAGGAACAGGAACTCCAGCGGCTCGGTGGTTCCGCCGACCACGCAGGCGATGACCCCTGAGATCAGCAGGCCTTTAATTTTATGCCGGTTTTCCGGTCGGGCGCAGTGGTACATCGCCAGCGCGGCTCCCGGCAGGCCGCCGAGGAAGGCCGGCATTTTACCCTGCGACAGGAAGCGGGTGGCGCTTTCGGAGAAGCCGTGGGTGGTTGGGCAGTTTAGCTGCGCCTGGAAGATGGTCAGCGCGCCGCTGACGCTGTGGCCGCAGACGTCGAGGGTACCGCCGGCTTCAGTGAAGCGGATCAGCGCCACCAGGATGTGGTGCAGGCCAAACGGCAGCAGCAGTCGCTCGCCGGTGCCGAAGATCATCGGGCCAAAATCCCCGGCGCTGTTGATCATCTTCCCGAGGGCGTTGATCCCCATGGCGAAGACTGGCCACACCAGCGGGATAGCCAGCCCGACCAGACCCAGCACCACGGTGGTGATGATCGGCACGAAGCGGGTGCCGCCGAAGAAGGCCAGGGCGTCCGGCAGGCGAATGTTATGGAAGCGTTCATGCAGCAGCCAGACGATAATCCCGGCGATAACCGCGCCGAGGATCCCGGTATCGATCGACGGAATACCGATGATGTTCTGGATATTGTTGGCCTTCAGGATCGCGGCGTCGGTGGTGGGCAGAATGCCTTTCGCCGTCAGCCAGAAGTTGACCGCCAGGTTCATGACCGCGTAGCCGACAAAGCCGGCGAAGGCGGCGACGCCTTTGTTCTCCCGCGCCAGCCCCAGCGGGATGGCGATACAGAACATGACCGGCAGGAAGCTGAAGGCAAAGGAGCCGACTTTGCTCATCCAGATAAAGATGGCCTGCAGCAGCGGCATATCCAGCCACGGCAGCAGCGTCAAAACATCGTGACTGCTTAACGAACTGCCGATCCCCAGCATGATCCCACAAAACGAGAGCAACGCTACGGGCAGCATAAAGGTTTTTCCGAGCTGCTGGAAAAACTCCCATAAAGTGATTTTTGGTGCTGTTTTCGCCGTCATAACACGGTTCCTGATTCTCAAGTGGTCGGGAAGAACTAACGCCACGGCAAGATAAAACGTTTTACCAGTTTTTAGTGCGATAAAAATCACATAATCAAGCGATAATAAGGTTTATAAAGATTGCACAATGATAAAACGTTTTATCGACAGGCAAGGGAGTCAGCCAGCACGTTATGGCTATCGCAAAAAAGATCACCATCAATGATGTGGCGCAGGCCGCCGGGGTCTCCGTGAGCACCGTCTCGCTGGTGCTGAGCGGTAAAGGGCGCATCTCCAGCGCCACCGGCGAGCGGGTTAATCAGGCCATCGAACAGCTGGGATTTGTGCGCAACCGCCAGGCCGCCTCGCTGCGTGGCGGGCAGAGCGGGGTGATTGGCCTTATCGTTAGCGATCTGTCAAAGCCGTTTTACGCCGAATTAACCGCCGGCCTCACCGACGCCCTGGAAAGGCAGGGGAAAATGGTGTTCCTCACCCAGGGCGGGCGCAGCGGCGAGAAGATAGACCAGCGGTTTGATACCCTCGCGGCGCAGGGGGTCGACGGGGTGATCATCGCCGGGTCGATCGATCGCGGGAGCGAACTGCGCGAGCGGGCCGCGCAGGCCGGCGTGCCGCTGGTGTTTGCTTCCCGCGCCAGCTACCTTGACGATGTCGACCTGATCCGCCCGGACAACATGCAGGCGGCGCAGCTGGTGACCGAGCATCTTATCCGCCGCGGCCATCAGCGGATCGCCTGGCTTGGCGGGCAGAGCTCGTCGCTGACGCGCGCCGAGCGGGTCGGCGGCTATTGCGCCACCTTGCTGAAATACGGTCTGCCGTTTCACAGCGAATGGGTGCTGGAGTGCGAGTCGAGCCAGAAGCAGGCGGCGGAGGCGATGGCGGGGCTATTGCGCCAGAACCCGACCATCACCGCGGTGCTGTGCTACAACAACGTGGTGGCCACCGGCGCGTGGTTTGGTTTACTGCGGGCTGGAAGGCAGAGCGGAGAGGATGGCGTCGAGAGCTATTTCGAACAGCGGGTGGCGCTGGCGGCCTTCGCCGACGTGCCGGAGGCGGCGCTGGATGACCTGCCGCTCACCTGGGTAACGACCCCGGCGCGCGAGATGGGGAAAACCCTGGCAGAGTCGATGCTGCGACGGCTGGAGGAAGGCACCGGCGAGGCGCGAAACCAGATTATGCCGCCGCGGCTGGTGACACGGAAATGAGGGAGACGGCGCGCGATGGCCGTCTCCTGAGACGATAAGTTACGGCTGCGGGGCGGCGTCGTCCTGCTGAGGAGCGGCGTCATCCTGTTGCGGCTGGCCTTCCTGCGGCGCCGCGTCCGGTTGAGCAGGCGCTTCCAGACCAAACATCGCGGCAAAATCCTCCAGCGGCATTTTCTGTCCGTTCAGCGTCACCTGGCCGTTAGCGTACTGCAGGCTGCTGCTGATGGCGTTATCTTCCATGGTGGTGATGCGGAACATCTGGCCCATCGCCGCCAGGCCTTTGACCTGCTGATCGGCGAGTTTGGCCGCATCGGCTGGCTGGTAACCTTCCAGACCGGCGATTTTGGTCATCAACTCCGTCGCCATATCCACCGGGATCACCACCTTGCCGTCAAGGGACTGCACCACGCGATCCAGACTGTCCGCCAGGGTCTGCGGTGGGGTGGTCACCTGGGCCGGATCCTTCAGCAGAACCGACAGATTCAGGGTACTTTCCCCTTTGGCATTGCGCCAGCTCAGCGGAGAGATAGTCACCGATGGGTTGCCTTTAAGCAGGATCGGCAGCGCATTGAACAGGGTTTCGGTTAACGCCTGCTGGTACAGTTCCGGGTTTTGCGCCAGTTCCGGTTTTGCCAGCAGCGCCTGAGACTGTGCACTGTACTGCTGACTAAACTGGTGCCACGCCTGACCGTCGACATTATCCACTTTCAGCGTCAGTTTGCCGCTGCCCATATCCTGTCCCTGCAGCTTGAGGCTGTTGACGGTGTAGTTCACCTGGCTGTTCACGCCTTTGCCGTCCTGGGTCAGCGTCGAGCCGCCGTCCAGCGCCATCCCGTCAACCAGCGCCAGCTCTTTGCCTTCGACGCTGATGGCCAGTTTATCGAGGGTCATTTTTTGCTGGCCGATACGTTCGTTGAAGCTGGCCAGTTCGGTGGCGCCGTCGGTGGTCAGGTTGACGAAGCGCAGCTGTACCTTCTGATTATATTCGTTGAGCGCATCGATCTGCCCGCTGCCGGCCTGGCCCTTCAGGCTGATGTTTTTGCCGTCGCGGTCGGCGTCGAGCTGGAACTGACCGCCGCTGAAGGTGACTTTCTCATCACCTTTGGCATAGTCGAGGGCATTGAGCACGATCGCCGACTGGCTGTCGCCGCTGTAGGCGATGCGTGTATCGACGGTAAAGGGAGTGTTGCCTTTGGCGATCTCGAACAGCGCCTGGCTGGCATCATTTTTCACCAGCGTGGTGTGGACCGAGGCCATCGCCGGCGCCAGATTAAAGGTTTTTAATGAGGCCAGCGGGAAGGGTCCATGATCGACCACCTCGTCAAGTACCACGCTCTGTCCGGTGGCAAGCCAGCTGTTGGCCTGACCGGCGATCGGCTTAACCACCAGCTGCAGATGGCTGCTGAACAGCCCGCGCTGGTAATTCTGATAGCTCAGCTCCAGACCTGATTCCGGCGCGCTGCTGCGTAGCTGCGCGTTAGCCTGCTGCACCATATCGGCGATCCGGCCTTCCAGCTGTTTGCCGGTGTACCAGGCGCCGCCTGTCCATACCACGCCCAGCGCCACGATGATGCCTGCTGCGACCAGCGATTTTTTCATAGCATTTGTCCATAAATGAAGCCAGGCGGAGAGACCGCCTGGCTGAGTTGTCATCATTCAGTAAGCGCGACCTGAAAGGTCAGTCACTTACTGGAGCTTATTGAACACGCGCGCCACGCGGCCGCGTCCGCTGACCTGCACCGGTGATTCGTTGGCGGCCACGAAAGCCGACTCGCCCGGCTTGAGCGTCAGGCTCTGGTCACCTATGTGCAGTACGGCTTCGCCGTCGACGCAGAAAATAATCGCCGCGCTCGCCTGAGCCAGATCGCTGGCCTCGGCGGAGAGGTCGTGCAGCGAGAAGGCAAAATCTTCCACCGGGATCGGGAAGTCCAGCTCTGCGCCGTGCTGCTGCGGCTGGGTCAACAGCTCACCCGCCGGTTTGGCTTCGAACTTGACGTTAGCGACCAGCTCAGGAATATCAATGTATTTCGGCGTCAGACCGGCACGCAGTACGTTATCCGAGTTGGCCATCACCTCCAGCGCCACCCCCTGCAGATAGGCATGCGGCGTTTCGGCGAACAGGAACATGGCTTCGCCAGGGTTCAGCTTCACCACGTTCAGCAGCAGCGGCGAGAAGAGGCCGCTGTCGTCCGGATAGAATTCAGCGATCAGACGGATAGTCTGCCACGGTTCGCCCTGTTCACGGGCCAGTACGTCGCGCAGCACCTGCAGCGCCTTGGCTTTTTCCTCACCCTGCATATTGAGCAGGCTGGCAAACAGCTGGCTCAGGTGAGTCGCGTCCGGCTGCTGCAGGAAGGCGCCAATCGCCGGATGCGCGCTAGCCACCGGCTGCAGCAGGGTGACAATCTCGCTGAACTCGCGAAACGCATTCATCGCCAGGAACGGCGTCAGGGCAAAAACCAGCTCCGGCTTGTGGTTTGGATCTTTATAGTTACGCTCGGCGGCGGAGAGCGGGATGCCGGCGGCGTTCTCGCGGGCGAAACCTTCTTCCGAGGCCTGCTTGTTGGGATGGACCTGAATAGAGAGCGGCTGAGCGGCGCACAGCACTTTAAACAGGAACGGCAGCTCACCAAAGCGGGCGGCAACCTTGTCGCCGAGCAGGGCGGTTTTATCCGCGTCAATCACCTCGCGCAGCGAACGCGGCTGGCCGTCGGCCGCCAGGATCTGCGAGCTGCTCTTCGGATGCGCCCCCATCCACAGCTCCGCCATCGGCAGGTTGTCCGGGTTGGCAATGCCATACAGTTCAGTTAAAGCGGTGTGGCTTCCCCATGCGTAGTTCTGTACGGCGTTGATCAGCTTTTGCATTCTCATTCCCTGTATCAATCAAAGTAAAAATTATTGCTCTATTAAACCAGTAAACCGTGGAGAAGC
This sequence comes from Klebsiella sp. X1-16S-Nf21, assembly GCF_002837615.1. Taxonomy (NCBI): domain Bacteria; kingdom Pseudomonadati; phylum Pseudomonadota; class Gammaproteobacteria; order Enterobacterales; family Enterobacteriaceae; genus Klebsiella; species Klebsiella sp. X1-16S-Nf21. Next base: position 18,406 of record NZ_PJDK01000032.1, on the reverse strand, counting down.
AACTGCTGAAAGAAAAAGTCGTCCCTGTCTCAGTTTTTGTTAAAAAATTGTGTAAGATTGATCGACTCGCTTTTCTACAGGCACATGGAGTCCCTGCCTGAAACATAATCAGCCAAAGCAGTAAGTGAGAGTACAATGTCGAATAAACCGTTTGTTTACCAGGATCCTTTTCCCCTCAAAAAGGATGACACCGAGTATTATCTCCTCAGCAGTGATTACGTCTCCGTCGCCGAATTTGCCGGCCAGGAAGTGCTAAAAGTCGACCCTCAGGCGCTAACCCTTCTGGCGCAGCATGCTTTCCACGACGCCTCCTTTATGCTTCGCCCGGCGCATCAGCAGCAGGTGGCGGATATCCTTAACGACCCGGAAGCCAGCGAAAACGACAAATACGTCGCCCTGCAGTTCCTGCGCAACTCGGATATCGCCGCCAAAGGCATTCTGCCCACCTGCCAGGACACCGGCACCGCGATCATCATGGGTAAAAAAGGCCAGCGCGTGTGGACCGGCGGCGGTGATGAAGCCGCTCTGGCGCAGGGTGTGTACAACACCTATATCCAGGACAACCTGCGCTACTCGCAGAACGCGCCGCTGGATATGTATAAAGAGGTTAACACCGGTACCAACCTGCCGGCGCAGATCGATCTTTATGCTACCGATGGCGATGAGTACAAATTCCTCTGCATCGCCAAGGGCGGCGGTTCGGCGAACAAAACCTATCTGTACCAGGAAACCAAAGCGCTGATCACCCCGGCGAAGCTGAAAAACTATCTGGTTGAGAAGATGCGCACCCTCGGGACCGCCGCTTGTCCGCCGTACCATATCGCCTTTGTGATCGGCGGGACTTCGGCGGAAGCGACGCTGAAAACCGTCAAGCTGGCCTCCACCAAATACTACGATGGCCTGCCGACCGAAGGTAACGAGCATGGCCAGGCGTTCCGCGATGTGCAACTGGAGCAAGAACTGCTGCTGGAAGCGCAGAACCTTGGCCTCGGCGCGCAGTTCGGCGGGAAATACTTCGCCCACGATATCCGCGTGATCCGTCTGCCGCGTCACGGCGCTTCCTGCCCGGTAGGGATGGGCGTCTCCTGTTCCGCCGACCGCAACATCAAAGCCAAAATCAACCGCGACGGCATCTGGATCGAGAAGCTGGAGAGCAATCCGGGGAAATATATCCCTGAGCATCTGCGCCAGGCCGGGGAAGGCGAAGCGGTGAAGGTGAATCTTAACCAGCCGATGAGCGAAATCCTGGCGCTGCTGTCGCAGTACCCGGTGTCCACCCGTTTGTCGCTGAGCGGCACTATTATCGTGGCCCGCGATATCGCTCACGCCAAGCTGAAGGAGCTTATCGACAGCGGTGAAGCACTGCCGCAGTACGTCAAAGATCACCCGATCTACTATGCCGGTCCGGCCAAGACACCGGACGGTTACGCCTCCGGCTCTCTGGGACCGACCACCGCAGGGCGCATGGATTCTTATGTTGATCTGCTGCAGTCGCACGGCGCGAGCAAGATCATGCTGGCGAAAGGCAACCGCAGCCAGCAGGTCACCGACGCGTGCCACAAACACGGCGGCTTCTACCTCGGCAGTATCGGCGGCCCGGCGGCGGTACTGGCCCAGCAGAGCATCCGTAGCCTCGAGTGCGTGGCGTATCCGGAGCTGGGTATGGAGGCTATCTGGAAAATTGAAGTGGAAGATTTCCCGGCGTTTATCCTCGTCGATGATAAAGGCAATGACTTCTTCCAGCAGATCCAGACGTCGCAGTGCGCCCGCTGCGTGAAGTAACCCAGACCGCCCTTCGGGGCGGCTCTGGCCGATGACAAACCGGTTTTCGTTATTGTGATCGCCTTTCTGCCGGGTGGCGGCTTTCGCCTTACCTGGCCTGCGAAAAACAGCAATATTAAACAGTTAGGCAATTCTCTGTAGGCCCGCGCAAGCGCAGCGCCGCCGGGCAATCCCGACGATTGCATTTTGTCAGCGGTCTGGGCCGCCCTTCGGGCGGTTTTTTTATGTCGCTTCGCGGCACGAACCACCAAAACAACTTATAAATCTGGCCAATACTTAGTCTTTTAAGCAGGTGAGCTTTGTCGCTATGACGCACTTTGAATCCAAGGAGAAAGTAATGACAACGCATCGCAGTGAAAAAGACTCGATGGGCGCCATCGACGTCCCGGCCGATAAACTCTGGGGCGCCCAGACCCAACGCTCGCTGGAGCATTTCCGCATATCAAGCGAAAAAATGCCCGGGGAGCTGATTTACGCCCTGGCGCTGACCAAGCGGGCGGCGGCGAAGGTTAATCAGGATCTCGGGTTGCTGACGGCGGAGAAAGCCGGGGCGATCGTCGCTGCCGCTGACGAAGTCCTCGCCGGAAAGCACGCGCAGGAGTTCCCGCTGGCTATCTGGCAGACCGGCTCCGGCACCCAAAGCAATATGAATATGAACGAGGTGCTGGCCAACCGCGCCAGTGAACTGCTGGGCGGTGAACGGGGGATGGCGCGAAAAATTCATCCCAATGACGATGTGAATAAGAGCCAGAGCTCAAATGACGTGTTCCCCACCGCCATGCACGTCGCGGCGCTGATTGCCCTGCGGGAAAAAGTGATCCCGTCGCTGCAGGCGCTGCGGGCGACGCTCAATGAAAAAGCGGTAGCCTTCAGGGATATCGTCAAGATCGGCCGCACCCATCTGCAGGACGCCACGCCGCTCACGTTAGGCCAGGAGATCTCCGGCTGGGTGGCGATGCTGGACCATAGCCTGAAGCACATCGAAGCCAGTCAGCCGCATCTTGCCGAGCTGGCGCTGGGCGGGACGGCGGTAGGAACCGGGCTGAATACCCATCCGGAGTATGCCGTGCGGGTGGCGGCAGAGCTGGCGTCGCTCAGCGGACAACCATTTGTCACCGCACCAAACAAATTCGAAGCGTTGGCCACTGTGGATGCCCTGGTCCATGCCCACGGCGCGCTGAAAGGCCTGGCGGCGTCCCTGATGAAAATCGCTAACGATGTCCGCTGGCTGGCCTCCGGCCCCCGCTGCGGCATTGGCGAAATCGCCATCCCGGAAAACGAGCCAGGGTCATCGATTATGCCCGGCAAGGTTAACCCAACCCAGTGCGAAGCCCTGACCATGGTCTGCTGCCAGGTGATGGGCAACGACGTGGCGGTGAATATCGGTGGCGCCTCCGGCAACTTTGAGCTTAACGTCTATCGCCCGATGGTCATCCACAACTTCCTGCAGTCGGTGCGTCTGCTGGCGGACGGCATGGCAAGTTTTAACGAGCACTGTGCGGTGGGTATTGAACCGAATCGCGAGCGGATCAGCCAGCTGCTCAATGAGTCGCTGATGCTGGTCACTGCGCTGAATACCCATATCGGCTACGACAAGGCGGCGGAAATCGCTAAAAAAGCGCACCATGAGGGGCTGACCCTCAAAGCCTCGGCGCTGGCGCTGGGCTACCTGACGGAAGCCGAATTCGACAGCTGGGTGCGCCCTGAGGAGATGGTCGGCAGCCTGGCTACTCGCTAGCCAGCCAGAGGTGCAGGCGCGGGATAAGTAATCTCAGCGACTGCGCCTCCGGTTTGTAGCGGTACTGGACATTGTCGGCGTCATAGTTCAGCAATTCGCCGATATCCGGGACGCTGACCCCCTGGCTGCCGGATATCAGCGCGATCAGCGGGCTGGGGCAGGCGTACTGCACCTGTTTCTGCTCGCTGGCGTACCAGACGCGGGCAATCGGCTGCACTTTCACCGGCCGTTTGATTTTCAGCCGCGCTCGCTGCGGCAGGGCGGCGATGTCCTGATACTCCCTCTCAAGCTTGCTCTGCCACTGCTCACGGGTCCACGGCGGCACCGCCCGCGGTGATTGCAGGCTTTTCTCCAGCATCATCAATACCTGGTCGCGGGTCAGGTTCTTGATCACGTGTTTATTGGCCCAGCCGAAGCGGATGGTGCTGGGGTCGATAAGGGGCGTCAGCGTGCGGTAGGCGCTGAGGGTGATCAAGCCCGGCAGGTGGCGATGCACCCATTCAAAACGGGCAGTGGGGGGCAGGCCAGAATCGACGGTGACGATTTTCTCGAAGGTAGCCTTCAGGGCGTTAATATGCTGAATGCGCGCCTGCAGATCCTGCTGCTCCGCAGCGGTGACCTGCAGGCAGATAGCCCCTGGCAGGCGGACGGCGGCCTTGCTGCTGCGGTTTTCCGACTGCTGCTGCATAAACAGATGGCTGTAGTGGCGCAGGGCGAGGGCCAGCGCCGTCTTGCCGCTGTGCTGCACCACCGGTATGTTCGCCAGCGGATCGTGCTCGGCATCCTTACTGACCGCCGGCAGTTCAAATACCCTGGCCGCCAGCAGCCGACAGCTGCTTAATGCCTGCTGGAGCGTCTGCAGCTCCAGCTCGATCTGGCGAAAGGTATCATTCAGACGTTCAACAAGATCGTAGCTGGCCATCATTTCACCTTAGTTACAACATACTATTTGATTTTTACAGCATACGCAGCGCGCGGCCGCTGCGCAAGTTTTATTCAGGCAGAGGTAAAATCGGGCAACTGATGATAAACCGGCCAGCTAAAGCAGAAGCGGGCGCCGCCGAGAGGGCTGGCCTCACAGCGCACGTCACCGCCCATCGCCTGGGCGATACTGTGCACAATCGCCAGGCCGAGGCCACAACCTCCTGTCGCCCGATCGCGGCTGGGGTCAAGACGGACAAAGGGCTCAAACACCCGCTCGCGCTCTTCGGGAGCGATTCCCGGGCCGTCATCCTCGACCTGCAGCGACGCGCGCGGACCCTGCAGGGTCAGGCTGACCGCCACCCGCTGGGTGCTGTAGCGCAGGGCGTTATTCACCAGATTATCCAGTACCCGCTCCATCAGCCGCATATCCAGCGCGCCGTAGTTGCCGTGGGTCAGCGTCGCCAGAGCGACCTCGCGCTGCGGGTTGACCATCTGGATATCCTCGACGTGATCGCTGATCCAGGCGGGAAAGTCAGGCGTCGTCAGGCTGAGTTCCGTCTGCGGGCGGTCGAGGCGGGCGTAGGTCAGGAGCTCTTCAATCAGCGCCTCCAGCTGGCCGATATCGCGGTTCAGCGCTTGCGATTCCGCCTCGGTGAGGTTTTCGCTCATCTCCAGACGGTAGCGCAGGCGGACCAGCGGCGTCCTGAGCTCATGGGCGATACCGTCAATCAACTGCTTCTTACTGGCAATGAGGGCGTTAATGTTATCGGCCATTTGGTTAAAGGCCACGCCGAGCCGTTCAAAGCTGGACATGCTGTCAAAATGAATGCGCTCGCTGAAGTGGCCCTCGCCAAAGCGCTGGGCAGCGGTTTCAATGCGCAACATGTCCTGCCAGTGCGGACGCATCCAGATAAACACCGGAAAGGCCAGCGAGATAGCAATAAACGCCATCAGCGCCACGTCCAGCAGGCGCATTTCATGCAGAAAATAGAGATAAGGCACCGGGCCCACCGACAGCACATAATGGCTGCGGGGAATACGCTGAATAAAGGTGTACTGGTCATCCAGCGCGACAATATCGCCGGCGCGCAGGTGCTGCATCGAGCTTTCCGACAGCTTAAATTTGCTCATTGGTTCGATGTGCAGATCGAACGACAGGTTCAGATCCAGCTCTTTGAGCGTCTTGCTCCAGTCGCGCGGCGGAATTTCCCGCAGCTCGCTGCGCATCAGATACAGCGAACTTTTCATCAAATCGTCCAGCGACTGTCGTCCGGCGCGCTCAGCGGTAAATTTATAGACCAGACCGACCAGCATGGTCATTACCAGAAAGCAAACGAAGAGCAAAAGATAGAACTGCACAAACAGCTTTTTCATTAAATCTCACTTAAATCAGAATGTTAATTACCTATCTTTTGCCTTCATGGCGCGGTGTGGTATGTGTCTTTCCGCTAAAGCGGTGATGCAGGAACGAAACCAGACCGCAGTCCAGGGCGTTTGTCACGGCAGAATATACCGCAAAATCACTTCTACGTTTCACGCCCGGTTTAATGCGCTATCAAAGCAGGGTTCACCCTCACTGACAACATCCCTTACGCATAAATAATGACGGAGCCCTTATAAGCGCAGCAGTCCGCCATCCACCACATACTGGGAACGGACGTTGTTGGCCATGATGGTATCGAACTGCGTTTCGGTGGTATTTTCCACCGTAGAAAAGGCGAGCTGCCCGGCGTTCAGCCACAGGCCATCCAGCATGCCAAATGATTCTACAGACTCGGCGAGGGCATGCGCCGCCTCAGGTTTCGCGCCATCGTTCTGAAGAAACCAGGCGCGCTCGGGCAGCAATGTGCGTAACGACGCCAGTTTTTGCTGATGGCGTCCGGTCAGCATCACTTCGCCCCCTTCATCAATAATGCGCATTGCCCCCGCCAGACCAATACCGCTGCTCGCCCCTGTAATCACAATTTTCTTACCTGAGAACCGTCCCATTGTCTCTCCCGTACCGCGTGAGTGTTGAGTTAACTCACACTAGAACAATGAAAATTTATTGTAAAACGACCATCTTTGGGGGCCCGGCGTGTTGCGCTTTGCCATCTTTGTGGCGCCGGTATACCCGGTATAGGTCGCGTCATCCGGGATGATATCGGCCGGGAATATCTGAATTAGTGACGTTGTCACAAATTAATTATAACCACCAGACCTGCATTACCCTGGAGCGTTGAGCGGGGTATCGCTACTCGCGAAAGTAGGGAATATCCACCGGATAGAGGGTCGTCAGACTCAGCAGACGACAGCGCACCAGCTTTTCCGTTTTGGCATACCAGTAAGCAAATTCGCCGGTGGTCTGGTGGTAAATCATCTGATCGAGGTTGGCAAACGGGATCACCAGCAGCGGTCCCTGGCGAACGTGGCCGCCTCCCGTTTCAAAGTGATGCTGTCCCCAGGATTGCTGGGTATGTTCATAGCGGTGGAGGATCACCTCGATTTGCCCGCGCTGTGGACAGAGGAGTCGAATATCGGCGTTGTCGAGGGAAAAAGCCCAACCAGAGAGTGAAGTGAAGAGTGAGAGTGCCAAAAGTACAACGTATTTCATCATGCAAAAGTCCTGTGTTTTCAGGCTTTATGCCACTCTGATAACAGTAAGTCCTTGAGCACAATCATATTGAAGGCTTATGTGATGGGGAACTGTACGGCTAAATCTATTGATTTACGCAATATGACTAATTCGCAGCGGGCAGCGGGCGCGCAGAGGGAAACCCGCGCAGTTGCCCTAAGCAGTAAAAGTTGAGGTGGTTACTGTCGGGGAGTGCGCCATAAAACGGGCCCCTCGCAGGGCCGCGGGAGAAGCTTAGTTGTCCCAGGCGTGTGGGGCGAACAGGTAGCCTTTGTTGCGAACGGTCTTAATACGATAGGGCTCCGTGGCGTTGTCGAGCAGTTTTTTGCGCAGGCGGGAGATAGCCACGTCAACGCTGCGATCCATCCCGTCGTAGGTGACGCCGCGTAAATTTTTCAGCAGCGCGTCGCGGTCCATAATTTGCCCCGCGTGGGTGGCCAGTTCCCACAGCAGATCGAAATCGGCCGTCGACAATGCGACGTTTTCTCCGCCAAGCAGCACCTGGCGGTTGACCGGGTCAATGGTCAGCGAACCAAAGGAGATGGTTTTGTGCGGCGTGAGCGTTGCCGGGGTACCGGCGCCGGCGCCCGCCGGAGCGATATGCTGGCGTAAATGCAGACGCAGTCGCGCGAGAAGCACCGCTGGCGGCGTGGTTTTCAGGATATAATCGCTGGCGCCCATCTCCAGGGAGAGGATATGGTTCATGTCGCTGTCGAGTGAGGTCAGCAGGACAATGGGCCCTTGCCATTGCCCGCGCAGATCGCGGCAGAGCGTCATCCCGTCTTTGCCGGGCAGCATAATGTCCAGCAGCACGAGGTCCGGTTTCTCCCGCGCGATCACGTCCTCTGCGCGGTCGCCGCGAGGCTCGACCACCACCTCCATATCATGCTTGCCGAGATAGGCGGCGATCAGCGCCCCAACCTCAGGGTCATCCTCAACAAAAACGATTTTATTCATGTCTATTGCACATCAGTAAAAGAAGTAACATACACTGCGTCTATTTTACCCGCCATTACTCTTTTATAAACAGCGCTATTTCCGCTATGCTGCGCTAACTTGTTGATTCATTGTTAAGGCATAAGGACATGGGGCTGTTAATCAAAGGGCTGCTGGGTGCGCTGGTGGTGGTGCTGATTGGCGTGCTGGCAAAAACGAAAAATTACGCTCTCGCCGGGCTGATCCCGCTGTTTCCTACCTTTGCGCTCATCGCCCACTATATCGTCGCCAGCGAGCGCGGTATTGAAGCCCTGCGCGCCACCATCGTGTTCGGCATGTGGTCGATTATTCCCTATTTTGTCTATTTGGTATCGCTGTGGTATTTCACCGGGATCATGCGCCTGCCGTTGGCGCTGGCAGGCGCGGTGGGATGCTGGGGGCTATGCGCCTGGCTGTTAATCCTGGGCTGGAACCACTTTCACTAGCGCAGCGGGCGGCCGCCGTCGACGGCGAAGGACCGGCCGGTGACGTAGCGGCTGGTAAACAGATAGTCGATAAGGTCGCTAATCTCTTTTTCGCCTGGGGCGATTTTCATCAGCGATTTATCCAGCGCCTGCTGACGATAGGCTTCGTCGTCACTCTCATTAAACATAATCAGCGACGGGGCGATGGCGTTGACCTTGATCTCCGGCGCCAGCTTGCGGGCGAAGGAGCGGGTCATATTGTCCAGCGCGGCTTTGCTGGCGGCGTAGGCGATATGTTTATCGCTGCCGCGCTCCACGACGTAATCGGTAATATGGATAATATCACTGGCGGCATGGCCGTGGCCGCGCAGCAGATCCTCCAGCGCGTGGTTGAGCAGATAGGGGGCATGGACGTGGATCTGCATCATGCGGTTGATCACTGTGCTCAGCGCTACCCCCGGCTTCTCCGCCATCCAGTCGCTGGCGTTGTGGATGATGGCGCGCAGGCCGCTGGTGTGCGATTTGACCGCTTCGGCGAAGGTCAGTATGCCGTCATCGCTGCTGAAATCGGCCTGCAGACAGAGGGCGCCCGCGTCGCGCAGGCCATCGATCGCCGGATAGGGCGTGCGATAGCTGACGATGACCGGCTGGTGTTGCAGCAGAAAATGGTGTGCCAGCGCGAGACCGATGCGGCGGCCTCCTCCTGTGATCAGAACCGGGCGGGGCTGTTGTTCAGCCATGGGTATCTCCTATGCGTTCTGCGGCAGGGCGAGCGCTTACCCCACCAGCATCCACGTTGCCGGCACAGCGGCAACCAGCAATAAACCAATTAGCGCCAATTCGCGGCGTTTGAGCGAACGATCGTGCTGGTGCGTACGTCGAGCGTACAAAAAGACCAGAAGACCCGGAGCGTAAAGTACCACCGACAACAGCAAATGCACAGGTCCCGACGCGTATAATAACCATAAGCCATAAATGCAGGCGCCGATACCCACCGCTTTGTGCAGCGGGCGAGTGGCGATTTTCAGCAGAAAGGCGCCGACCAGCAGATAGGGGACGAGGATCATCTCTGAGGCGATGGTCAGCAGGGTGCCGTAGTCCGACCCGGTCAACCAGATCAGCACCAGCGATACCTGAACGCTGATATTGGTCAGCCACAGCGAGGCGGACGGGGCATTGTTGCTGTTCTGGCGGGCAAACAGGCGCGGGAAGGCTTTATGCGTGGCGGCCAGGAAAGGCACTTCCGCAGCCATAATCGTCCAGCTCAGGTAGGCGCCACACACCGACACGATCAGGCCCGCCGCAATCACGATTTCTCCCCACGAACCCATCATGTTGACCATCAGTCCCGCCATCGACGGGTTACGCATGCCGGCCAGTTCGCTGCGCGGCACCACGCCCAGCGACAGCAGGGTGACCAGCAGATAGACCGTGAGGGCGGAGAGCACCGCCAGCAGCGTTGCGCGACCGACATCGCGCTTGTGTCGGGCGCGGGCAGAAACCACGACGGCACCTTCCACGCCAATAAACACCCACAGGGTGATCAGCATGGTGTTTTTAACCTGCTCCCACACGGGGATTCCCAGCGCCAGTCCGCGGAAATCGAGGCGGAACGTATCCAGCTGGAAGGCCAGGGCGGCGAGCGCGATAAACGCGCCCAGCGGCAGGAGTTTGGCGAGGGTGGCCACCAGGTTAATCCCCGCCGCCGTCTGCACGCCGCGCAGGACCAGAAAATGGACAACCCACAGCAAAACCGAAGCGCCAGCGATAGACTGCCAGGTGTTGCCATCGCCAAACAGGCGCAGCTCAGGGGTATCGGTGAAGAAACTGAGCGCCGAAAAGACGATGACCAGATAGGAGACGTTGGCGATCACCGCGCAGAGCCAGTATCCCCAGGCGGAACAGAAGCCAATCAGCTCACCGAACCCTTCGCGGGCGTAGGTGAAGATCCCGCCGTCGAGGTCGGGGCGAATGCGGGTTAACAGCAGCATGGCGAAGGCGAGGAACAGGATCCCGACGCCGGTGATGGCCCAGCCGATAAGCAAAGCGGAGGGGCTGGCTACGGCAGCCATATTTTGCGGCAAACTGAATACGCCAGCGCCGAGCATTGAGCTAAGGACCAGGGCGGTCAGGGCGCTCAGGCCCAGTTTCTTTTCCATTGCATTCCCGAGGTGAAAATGGCTGTTCCAGAATATTTATTTTGCGAAATCGCATAAAAATGGAGGATTGCGCTAAGGCGCGGGATTTTACGGAGTGTCCGGGAGCCATGCAATGGCGGGGGATGAAAAAAAATGAAAAGGCGGCATTGCGCCGCCTTTTTAGCCAGTCAGCAGTGATTATTTGTACAAATCAGCGCTGATGGTGATGTTGCCGCCGCGTTCCTGCCACTGACGGGTGATGTGGTAGTACTTCGCCCCTTTCTTCGCCGCGCGTTTCGCCGTCTGATAGGAGATTTCCGTCATGTTGCCGTAGTTGCCGGTGAACTGGATATTATCGAACGGCACCATTTGCGCCGCGGTCACTTTGTTCACTTCTTCCACTTTGGTGCCGTCCGGCAGCGTGACAGTGTAACGCCCGCCTTTGGAAGACTGGGTCTCGAAGAAACGACCGACGCCAGTGCCTGAGCCCACAGCCGCGGTGGTGGCGACGCCCGGGATTTCCACGTTTTTCGCGGCTTCACCGCCTTTGGCCAGCGCCGCGCGACCGGCGTCAGAGTCTGCCGGGATGGCGTCCGGGCTCTGCAGCACGCGTTTTTCAGCATCTTTTTTATAGATATAAGCGGTAATGCGCTGGTTGCCGCCCTGGTTGGCATCCACCTGGCGCACGATAAAGAACGCATAGGCGCCTTTCGCTTTTGCCGCTTTGGTGATGGCATCATTGACTTCCGGCTGGCTGCGATAGAAGCCCTGAACGGTGACAGTGTCGTAAGGCATCAGCGTCACGGCCTGATCTTTCGGCAGTTCTACCACGCCATTGATGATGCGATTTTTCGGCGCATCCGCTTGCGGCGCGTTGTCTTTATAGAGGTCAGCCGTGACGCGCCAGTTGCCGCCATTGCCGTAGTCCGACGTGTCGACAACATAGAATGAGGCCGCGCCGTCTTTGTCGGCTTTACGCGATACCGCCTGTACCGCGTCGCCAATGGCATTAAACCGGCCGGTGACGACAACGCGATCGTAGGGCTTCAGCGCAGCCGCCTGCTCCGGGGTCAACTCGGTCGCTGCATGGGCAGACAACGTGGCGGTTGTCAGGAGAGCAGACGCCAGGAGGGTGTTTTTAAGCTTCATAAAAATAATCCTTTGCCTTGCGCAAACCATATACTGGTGTTGTTGTTGACTGAAAACGTTTGATTATTGCATTTAATCGTTGTGACTGTCTGCGTCATTTTTTGCTTGCCGCCCGAATCGTATACTACGGAAAGATAACATTTTTCGATATGTTGAAAAAACAGCCGCTTGACCAGCAAAAACGATAATCGATACCACTTTTATTAGTTAACGTAATGTTAATACAATGATCTCAATGGCGATAAATGGCGTTTTATCACGCTGGATAAGCGGATTATCAGGCCTGAGTGAGAAATTCAGGTAAATATTGCTGCCCGAAACCATCTGTGCTGACAATAAGCAATAAAATCAAAATTTCTGTTTTATCGCTGTAGATCACAATCGCTATTTTCAGTAGGTTATAAAAAGTTTGTTACTGTTTCATTTTGCAGACAGCGGAAGATGGCGAGGAAGATTTCGCCGTCTTGTCGTTGTTGGTCAGAAAAGTAAACCATCATCAAAAACCGATGGAAGGGAAAACTATGCGTATTGGTGTACCACAAGAGAGGCTAGCCCAGGAGACCCGGGCCGCCGCCACGCCGAAGACCGTTGAGCAATTGCTTAAACTCGGCTTTAGCGTCGCGGTAGAAAGCGGGGCCGGGAAACTGGCCAGCTTTGACGATGCCGCCTTTACCCAGGCAGGGGCTGAGATCGTCGCGGGCAACGAGGTCTGGCAGTCTGACATCATCCTCAAGGTCAATGCTCCAAATGACGATGAAATTGCACTGCTGAATCCGGGAACCACGCTGATAAGTTTTATCTGGCCTGCGCAAAACCCGCAGCTGATGGAAAAACTGGCGGCCCGTAATATCAACGTGATGGCGATGGATTCGGTGCCGCGTATTTCTCGCGCCCAGTCGCTGGATGCGCTCAGTTCAATGGCAAACATTGCCGGCTACCGTGCAATCGTGGAAGCGGCCCATGAATTCGGCCGTTTCTTTACCGGACAGATTACGGCGGCAGGCAAAGTTCCGCCCGCGAAGGTGATGGTCATCGGCGCCGGGGTGGCCGGTCTGGCTGCGATTGGCGCCGCCAACAGCCTGGGCGCTATCGTCCGCGCCTTCGATACCCGTCCGGAAGTGAAGGAGCAGGTGCAGAGTATGGGCGCCGAGTTCCTCGAGCTGGACTTTAAAGAGGAAGCCGGCAGCGGCGACGGCTACGCCAAGGTGATGTCTGAGGCCTTTATTAAGGCCGAAATGGCGCTGTTTGCCGCCCAGGCGAAAGATGTCGATATCATCGTCACCACGGCGTTAATTCCGGGTAAACCGGCACCGAAACTGATCACCCGCGAGATGGTCGACTCCATGAAGTCGGGCAGCGTGGTGGTCGACCTCGCCTCGCAAAATGGCGGCAACTGTGAGTACACCGTACCTGGCGAAGTGGTCACCACCGCCAACGGCGTGAAAATTATTGGTTACACCGATCTGCCGGGCCGTCTGCCGACCCAGTCTTCCCAGCTCTACGGTACCAACCTGGTTAACCTGCTGAAGCTGCTGTGCAAAGAGAAAGATGGCAACATTGTTATCGATTTCGATGACGTGGTGGTGCGCGGCGTGACCGTAGTGCGCGAAGGCGAAATCACCTGGCCGGCGCCGCCGATTCAGGTCTCCGCTCAGCCGCAGGCTGCAGCGAAAAAAGTGGAAGCGCCGAAAGAAGCGGCAAAACCGGTGTCCCCATGGCGTAAATATGCCCTGATAGCGCTGGCGATTATCCTCTTCGGCTGGCTGGCGAACGTCGCGCCAAAAGAGTTTCTTGGCCATTTCACCGTCTTCGCGCTGGCCTGCGTAGTAGGTTACTACGTGGTATGGAACGTCTCCCATGCGCTGCATACGCCGCTGATGTCGGTGACGAACGCGATTTCGGGCATTATCGTTGTTGGTGCGTTGTTGCAGATAGGCCACGGGGGCTGGGTCAGCTTCCTGAGCTTTATCGCGGTACTGATCGCCAGCATTAATATTTTCGGTGGTTTTACCGTGACTCAGCGCATGCTGAAAATGTTTCGCAAAGGATAAGGGGTAGCACATGTCTGGTGGATTAGTTACAGCTGCATACATTGTTGCCGCAATCCTGTTTATTTTCAGCCTGGCGGGTCTGTCGAAACACGAAACGTCGCAGCAGGGCAACTATTTCGGCATCGCCGGGATGGCTATCGCCCTGATCGCCACGATTCTGGGGCCGGACGCCGGCAACGTCGGTTGGATCATCCTCGCGATGGTGATCGGTGGGGCGATCGGTATTCGTCTGGCGAAAAAGGTCGAGATGACCGAGATGCCGGAGCTGGTGGCTATCCTGCACAGCTTCGTGGGCCTGGCGGCGGTGCTGGTGGGTTTTAACAGCTACCTGCAGCATGAAACCGGGATGGAGCAGATTCTGGTCAATATCCATTTGACCGAAGTGTTCCTCGGCATCTTCATCGGTGCAGTCACCTTCACCGGTTCGGTGGTGGCGTTTGGTAAACTGCGCGGCAAAATTTCCTCGAAGCCGCTGATGCTGCCGAATCGCCATAAGCTGAACCTGGCGGCGCTGGTGGTCTCCTTCGTGCTGATGGTGATTTTTGTTCGCGCCGACAGCACTGGTACCCAGGTCCTGTGCCTGCTGGTGATGACCGCGATCGCGCTGGCCTTCGGCTGGCACCTGGTGGCTTCTATCGGCGGCGCGGATATGCCGGTGGTGGTTTCCATGCTCAACTCCTACTCGGGCTGGGCGGCAGCGGCAGCGGGCTTTATGCTGAGCAATGACCTGCTGATCGTCACCGGCGCGCTGGTGGGTTCTTCCGGTGCCATCCTCTCTTACATTATGTGTAAGGCGATGAACCGCTCCTTTATCAGCGTGATTGCTGGCGGCTTCGGCACCGATGGGTCTTCCAGCGGCGGCGATGAAGAAGTGGGCGAACATCGCGAGATTAGCGCGGAAGAGACAGCGGAGATGCTGAAAAACTCGCAGTCGGTGATCATCACCCCTGGCTACGGTATGGCGGTGGCCCAGGCGCAGTATCCGGTGGCAGAAATTACCGAGAAGCTGCGGGCGCGGGGTATCAAAGTACGCTTTGGTATTCACCCGGTGGCCGGGCGTCTGCCGGGGCATATGAACGTGCTGCTGGCGGAAGCCAAAGTGCCTTACGACATCGTGCTGGAGATGGATGAGATCAACGACGATTTCAGCGATACCGACACCGTGCTGGTGATTGGCGCCAACGACACCGTCAACCCGGCGGCGCAGGACGACCCGAAGAGCCCTATCGCGGGTATGCCAGTGTTGGAAGTCTGGAAAGCGCAGAACGTGGTGGTCTTTAAGCGTTCGATGAACACTGGCTACGCCGGCGTACAGAACCCGCTGTTCTTCAAAGAGAACACCCATATGCTGTTTGGGGATGCGAAAGCCAGCGTCGATGCGATCCTGAAAGCGCTGTAATGTAGCACGCTTGTTTTACAACGTTTGTTTATAAGCCGTCTCCTGTGAGACGGCTTTTTTATATGCGGAGAGATGCCTGGAATTGTTCATAAAATAAGCGGTGAGAGATGATATAATGTCCCGGTTATTACATCAGACAGAGGATATTATGGATACCGAGTTAACCCCAACGCAGATGGCCATCGAATTCTTACGCCGCGACACTACCGTCATGACCCCAGCGCAGTATCTGAAAAAGCTGAAACTGCTGGAGCTGGAGTTTGCTGACCTGATGGCGCTCTCATCGCTGGAGCTGAAAGAAGAGATCGATCTGGCCTGGCGTCTGGGTATCCACTAAGCCATTCTCGCTGGACAGTGACAGGGGCCGCCAGCGGCCCTTTTTTTGTGCCTGACTGGCAGCAAGCAAAAAAAATCCCCCGCGAGGCGGGGGAAGATGAGCGGTACGAGAAGAGGGTTAATCGTCGTCGTCGTCGTCCAGTTCCACCGGCGTCTGGTAGGCCTCCGGTTTGAGTACCAGCAGGTCACAGCGCAGATGATCGACCACCTGTTCCGCGGTATTGCCGAGGAACGCCGCTGACAGGCCGGTACGTCCGACCGTTCCCAGCACCACGATCCCCGCCTGCAGATGCTCGGCGAGATCCGGGATCACCTCCTCAGGCAGGCCTTTTTCCACGTGGGTGAATTTCTCATCGATGCCAAACTTCTGCCGCAGCGCTTTCATCGCCAGCAGGTGCTGACCGCGAATGGCGTCGTTGTAGACGCTGGGATCAAAATCCGGAAGCTCAATCGCGATATTGATGGGGGTCACCGGGTAGGCGCCGATGAGATGTACTTCGGTATGGTTGACTTCTTGCGCCAGCGACAGCGTTTCCCGAACCAGCTTTTCGTTCAGGGTGTTGTGATAATTCTCTTCGCTGGCGAGATTGACCGCGACCAGCGCTTTGCCACCTTCCGGCCACGGTTGGTCTTTTACCATCCACACCGGGCAGGGGCACTTACGCAACAGATGCCAGTCGGTGGGTGTGAAGATCACTGCCTCCAGTTTGTCGTGCTGGTGGGCCATCTTCAACAGCAGGTCGTGTTTCTCGCTAATAACTTCCTGAATAATGGCTTCGAAGGGGCGGTTGTGCCACACCACTTTTACGTCGATCGGCACACCCGATTCAATATAGAATTTCGCCTGCTCGCGTATCCAGGCTGTACGTTGGGCAATAACGCCCTGACGCATCGCCGTGCGTTCGTCCGGCGACAGCAGGGTGGTCATTTCATAAGAAAAATCATAGATCGGCAAAAAGGCTTTGATGCGTCCACCAATCCGTTGGTGCAAGTACACCGCGCGCCTAAGTGCCGGCTGGTCGTCCTGGTTAGGATCGATTACTACCAGCATGCTCTGATACTTCGCCATACAGGGTCTCCTTACAACTGCAGCTACCGTCAGTTACTAAAAAGATAACCTATATGGATGAATTGAAACAGGGGAGGAGCCTGGTCAGATCAACAAATCTTAAAAAATTGCCGATCGTGACCAGGTGGTGCGCAGAGATTAAGCGACGTTACGAGCCTGACCGGCCAGCTGGGCCAGCAGATCGCTGTTTTCAATGGTGATGTATTTGCCTTTCACCGCCAGCATGCCGCTTTTCTGGAAACGCCCCAGCAGACGGCTGATGGTTTCGACAGTGAGGCCGAGATAGTTGCCAATGTCGCCGCGGGTCATGGTCAGGCGGAACTCACGCGGTGAGAAACCGCGCTGGGCGAAACGACGAGAGAGGTTGTAGATAAACGCCGCCAGACGCTCTTCGGCATTCTTTTTGGAAAGCAGCAGGATCATATCCTGGTCGCCTTTAATCTCACCGCTCATCAGGCGCATCATCTGCTGACGCAGATTCGGCATTTTTCCGGAAAGATCGTCAAGGGTTTCGAAGGGGATTTCGCAGACCATCGAGGTTTCCAGCGCCTGCGCAAAGCTCGGGTGCAGACCGGTGCCGATGGCGTCGAAGCCCACCAGATCGCCCGCCAGATGGAAGCCGGTGATCTGCTCATCACCTTGCTCAGTGATGGTGTAGCTTTTGATGGTCCCGGAGCGAATAGCGTACAACGACTTCAGCTCATCACCGGCTTTGAACAAGGTTTGACCTTTCTGGATTGGCTTTTTCCGCTCGATAATATTATCCAGCTGATCAAGCTCATGCTCGTTCAGAGTAAAGGGGATGCAGAGCTGGCTGATACTGCAATCCTGACAATGGATAGCACAACCGCCAGACTGAATGCGTCGAATAATTCGCTTCTCAGGGATCATATGTCTGCTCAGGCCTTAATTGATATTGGTCAATTTTAACATCTTTTTGATCAGCAGGTAAGTCTTCAGACCCGGAAACACGTAATATCAGCAGGGTAAATCAAAATGGCTGTATATCTGATTGATAAGCAATAGATTATTTCGCTATGTTTGATTGTAAAATTACCTGAAGATTCCAGAAAAGGCATTTTCAGTCAAAGTAAAAGATACCCTTCATGGCGCAATAACCACTCTTTTCGCTGCACGCCCCCGGCATAGCCGGTCAGGGTGCCGTTACGCCCGATGACCCGATGGCAGGGCACCACGATACTCACCGGATTGGCGCCATTGGCGGCGCCCACCGCGCGCGCGGCGCCGGGGCGTCCGAGCGCCTCGGCCAGTTGGCCATAGTGCATCACCTGGCCGCAGGGGATATCGCGTAACGCCTGCCAGACCTGGCGCTGGAACGGTGTGCCGGCGGTGGCGGTAGCCAGGGTATCGATAATCGCCAGATCGCCGGCGAAATAGTCGTTCAGCTTACTGCTGAGGCCGCCTGGGTTGCGGCAGTCGACGCGCTGATAGCCTTCCCGGCGATAGTGAACGTCGAGCAGGGTTTCCATCCGATCGCGGTGCTCGTCCCACTCGACGGCGCGCAAATTAAACTGTTCGTCGCAAAGTACCCACAGCGGCCCCAGCGGGGTATCCATTTTATCCTGCAGCAAGGTCAACATCGTTTCTGTCATCCACCATCGTACATGAGGGGCACACGATACCACGCGCTGACGACAGTCAACTATACTCCCAAAAGATAAAGCCGCATCACGGGCTGGCGCTCTGCGTAAGCCACAATGATTTATTTTTGGATCGATCCTGGCGGGTTATCGGGCATGGTTTTTGCTACTTTTTAACTGACGATGCCGGTGCTTCACGCGCCCG
>NZ_PJDK01000031.1:0-62579 GCF_002837615.1 Klebsiella sp. X1-16S-Nf21 | reverse complement strand
TCTCCAGCAAGTGGTCAATGGAATGAGTCTTGGGGGCATGTACGCCCTGATTGCCATCGGTTATACGATGGTTTATGGCGTGCTACGGCTGATCAACTTCGCCCATGCGGACGTGATGATGGTCGGCGCGTTTAGTACGCTGTTTTTATTTTCTTCAGTTGGGCTACCCTTCGGGGTAGCCGTTTTCCTGACCCTCGGGCTGTGCGGCCTGTTTGGTATGCTGATTGACCGGGTCGCCTATCGTCCGCTGCGTCAGGCCTCGAAAATCTCCATGCTGATCACCGCCATCGGCGTCAGCTTCTTCCTCGAAAACCTGTTTAACGTGCTGTTCGGCGGCAGCTCACGCTTCTTCTCCGCCCCTGACTTTTTCAACCAGACCCGCGCCTTCGGCAGCGTCATCATTACCAACGTGGCGTGGATTGTGCCGCTGATCACCGTCCTGCTGCTGCTGGCGATCCTCTGGCTGCTGTACCGCACCCGCTATGGGATGGCGATCCGCGCGGTGGCCTTTGACGTCAACACCGTGCGCCTGATGGGCATTGACGCCAACCGGATCATCTCCCTGGTCTTCGCCCTCGGCAGTAGTCTCGCGGCGCTCGGCGGCGTGTTCTACTCCATCAGCTACCCCACTATCGATCCCCTGATGGGCGTGCTTATCGGCCTGAAGGCCTTCGCCGCCGCCGTGCTGGGCGGGATCGGCAGCGTCACCGGCGCGGTGCTGGGCGGCTTTATCCTCGGTTTTACCGAAGTGGTCGCCGTGGCGATCTTCCCCGAACTGGGCGGCTATAAAGACGCTTTCGCCTTCCTGTTCTTGATTCTGGTCCTCTTGTTCCGCCCGGTCGGCATTATGGGCGACGAACGTCTGGAAAGGAGCCGTTTCTGATGCTCAACGCGACGACGACCGCCGGGGCGCAGCTGCGCAACCTGGCCATTATTGTCATCTGTATCGCGCTGCTGGCCGGAATCAACGTGGTTTTCAATGACTACATTGTTCGTGTCATCAGCACCATTTTTATCTTTATGATCCTTGCGGTCAGCTACAACCTGATCAACGGCGTGACCGGCCAGCTGTCGCTGGAGCCGAACGGCTTCGTGGCGGTGGGCGCCTACGTCACCGCCCTGCTGATCCTCTCCAGCGACAGCAAGGTAGACATGTTTGAAATGGCCGCCCCCAGCCCGTGGATCCTCAGCCTGCACGCAGGCTTCCTCCCTGCCCTGCTGATAAGCGGCCTGTGCGCGGCGGCGCTGGCGGTGTGCCTCGCCGTGCCGGTCTTCCGGGTGCGTGGCGACTACCTGGCCATTGTCACCCTCGGCTTTGGGTTTATCATCAAGATCCTCGCTATTAACAATCCGCAAATCACCAACGGCGCCATCGGGCTGAACGATATTCCGCAGCAGCCGCATCTCCTGTTCTGGTGCGGGCTGTTCGCCCTGCTGGCCACCGGCATGATCCTTCAGTTGGTGTGGTCGAAGTATGGCCGGATGATGAAAGCCATTCGCGACGATGAAGATGCGGCGATCGCCATGGGGGTCAACACCTTCCGCATCAAAACCTGCGCCTTCGCCACCAGCGCCTTCTTCGAAGGGATCGGCGGTGGTCTGCTGGCTTCGCTGCTGACCACCATTTCCCCGGGGCTGTTCGACTTTATGCTCACCTTCCAGCTGCTGATTATTATCGTCCTCGGCGGACTCGGCAGCACCACCGGCGCCCTGCTCGGCACCGTACTGGTGGTCGGCAGCGGCGAATGGCTGCGCTTCCTCGACCAGCCGCTGCAGTTTTTCGGCCACGATCTTGGCGCCTATCCGGGCCTGCGAATGGTGGTCTTCTCCCTGCTGTTGCTGATCATCATGCTCTTCGCCCGCGAAGGGCTGTTGGGGAAAAAAGAGATTTGGCAGATGGGAAGAAGGAACAGCAGCTATGGCGGAAAATAACGTTATCCTGCAGGTGCAGGACGTCACCATGCAGTTTGGCGGCCTGCGGGCCATCGACAACGTCAGCTTCCATGTTGATGAAGCGGAGATCTTTGGCCTTATCGGCCCTAACGGCGCGGGCAAAACCACTTTGTTTAACGTCATCACCGCCAACTATAAACCCACCAGCGGCAACGTCACCCTGGCGGGTACGTCGCTGAAGGGGCTGAAGCCCAACCAGGTGGTGAACGCCGGGATCGCCCGTACCTTCCAGAATATCCGTCTGTTTAACTCCATGACGGTGCTGGAGAACGTGATGGTCGGACTCGACCGCGCCAGCCGCTACTCGCTGCTGGAGGCAGCTCTGCATATTGGCCGCTACTTTCCGGCCGAGCGGGCGGCGAAGGCCAAAGCCATGGCCATCCTGGAGGACATCGGTATCGCCCACTTCGCGCATATGCAAGCCACAAACCTAAGCTATGGCAACCAGCGCAAAGTGGAGATCGCCCGCGCGCTGGCCACCGCGCCGAAGCTGCTGCTGCTCGATGAGCCGGCCGCCGGGATGAACCCGAAGGAAACCGAGGACCTGGCGGAGCTTATCTTCCGCATGCGACATGACTATCAGCTCAGCGTCCTGCTAATTGAGCACGATATGCCCTTCGTCAATCGCCTGTGCGAGCGGGTGATGGTGCTGGAGTATGGTAAGCCGCTGTTCAGCGGCCTGATGGCCGAGGCGATCCAGCATCCTGACGTCATTTCCGCTTATCTGGGAGAAGCCAATTATGCTTAACGCCCGGGAACTGAAGGTCTTTTACGGCGTGATCCAGGGGCTGAAAGGCGTTGATATCGACGTCTATGACCGGGAGATCGTCACCCTGATCGGCAGCAATGGCGCCGGTAAAACCTCCACCCTCAACGGGATCGTCAACCTGGTGCGCTCCAGCGGGCGCGTCAGCTTCCTCAACGACGATATCTCACGCAGCCAGACCCACCAGATTGTGCGCCGCGGACTGGCGCTGGTGCCGGAGGGACGTCGGGTCTTTACCAACCTGACCATCGAAGAGAACCTGCGCATGGGCGCTTACAATAATCTCGCCGGCTACACCCGCCTGCGCGATCGCATGTACGCCCTCTTTCCACGGCTCAAGGAACGACGCCATCAGATGGCGGGCACCATGAGCGGCGGCGAGCAGCAGATGCTGGCCATCGCCCGGGCGCTGATGAGCGAGCCGGTGTTATTGATGCTGGATGAACCGAGCCTCGGGCTGGCGCCGAAAATTGTCGGCGAGCTGTTCGGCATCATTAAGCAACTGCGCGAAGATAATATGACGGTGCTGCTGGTGGAGCAGAATGCGACGGCCGCGCTGGCTATCGCCGATCGGGCGTATGTCCTGGAGAATGGCCGGATCACCTTGTCAGGCGCGGCGCGGGAGATGCTGACTAACCCGGAAATTAAGCGGATGTATCTGGGGGGATAAGCGTGGTCAAAACTGCCTGGGCTGCGGCGGCGCATCCTGTGTTGCCGCAACCTCAGGCAGTCTCTTGCTACACAAAGCACACCTCGTTCCAGTAGGCTTCTCGCGTCCTGCGTCGCTCAGTATGTCTTATCATGACGGAACCACCGGGTTTCCACGTTGCCAATGTCCACGCCGTAGAGGCTGGCCACCGGCAGTATCGCCTCCATGACGCGCTGGGTATCCTGCTGTCCGGCTTCACCGTTGGACAAAAAAGCCAGCCAGCCCGTTAATCGTTGCCACAATGCCACTTTCATTTTCTCCTCTGTCGGGAAGCGAATCGCCTGGGTCTATTTCAACCACAGTTGGTCGGGCGCGGGAAATATTAATTCCGAATTTGCAATCCTGGCTGGCGCATATTACGCCCGCTCCTATCCCCTCACCCTAACCCTCTCCCTGAGGGAGAGGGAACCACCCGGCAATCGTTACAGCCCCGGTATACACCGAGGGGCTAACGCCCATGCGCACGATGAACGGAAAATTACCCCTACCCCTCCCACTCTCTCCGGAGGGAGAGGGAACCGCCCGGCAATCGTTGCCGCGCCGGTAAAACGCCAGCGGCGCATAAAGAATACCCACAGGTTTGTTAAGTTCTTTTTCGTTATAGATAAGAATTTTTTCTTCTTTGCCGCCGACGGGGAATTTGTGGGAGCGTGATGTCCACAAAACAAAACAGGGATTCAGGGGAAAAAACATGCGCAATAAAACCACAAAAATTGCACTGGCGCTGGGTATGCTGCTGCTCGCGTCTCAGGCACAGGCAGACCAGCTGGCTGACATCAAAGCCGCCGGCGTCGTGAAAGTCGCCACCTTCGACGCCAACCCGCCGTTCGGCTCCGTGGATGCCAAAACCCACCATATCGTCGGCTATGATGTCGACTTTGCCCAGGCGCTGGCGAAAGCGCTCGGCGTCAAACTCGAGCTGGTGGCCACCAACCCGGCCAACCGTATTCCGCTGCTGCAGTCCGGCAAAGCCGACCTGATCGTCGCCGACATTACCATCACCCCGGAGCGGGCCCAGGTTATTGATTTCTCAACGCCGTATTTCGTCACCGGCCAGCAGTTCCTCGTGCCTGCCGGCTCTCCGGATAAGCTTGATGAGTACAGCAAAGCGCGCATCGGCGCGGTGAAAGGCACCACCGGCGAACAGGCCCTGCACCAGCGTTTCCCGCAGGCTCGCGTCCTCTCCTATGACGATATTCCGCTGGCCCTGACCGCCCTGCGCAACGGCAACGTCCAGGCCATCACCCAGGACAGCACCATCCTCGCCGGTCTGCTGGCGGAAGCGCCGGATAAAGCCAAGTTTAAAATTCTGCCCGACCTGCTCAGCAAAGAAGAGATTGGCGTGGGAGTGAAGAAAGGCGAACCGGCCCTGTTGAAAGCCGTTAACGATGAGCTGGTGAAGCTGGAGAAAACCGGCGAAGCCGCGAAAATCTATGATGTCTGGTTTGGACCTGCCACTAAAACGCCGCAGCCGCGCGCCTTTACCATAGAAGCGAAATAATATGTTCTCGGGTTTACTCTCCCACTCCGCGGCCCCGGCCGCGGATTTTTCACGTCTGCAGCGCGCCAGCATTACGTTCCGTGATGTGGCCAAGCGCTACGGCGATCATCAGGTGCTAAACGCCATCAACCTGCAGGTCGAGCCCGGCGAAGTGGTGGCGATCCTCGGCCCTTCCGGTTCGGGAAAATCGACGCTGATCCGCTTGATCAACCAGCTCGAATCCTTAAGCGGCGGCGAGATCCTGATCGACGATAAACCGACCAGCCGGCTGAGCGGCAGCGCCTTGCGCCAGCTGCGCAGCCGCGTCGGCTTTGTCTTCCAGCAGTTCAACCTTTACGCCCACCTGACGGCGCAGGAGAACATCACGCTGGCGCTGGAGCGCGTTCACGGCTGGGGGAAAAGCGCGGCTCAGGAGCGGGCGCTGGCGCTGCTGCGCCAGGTCGGACTGGAAGAAAAAGCGCAGCAGATGCCGGCGCAGCTCTCCGGCGGCCAGCAGCAGCGAGTGGCGATCGCCCGCGCCCTGGCCTCCTCGCCGCAGATTATCCTGTTCGATGAGCCCACCTCGGCGCTCGACCCGGAGATGATCGGCGAAGTGCTGCAGGTGATGAAAACCCTCGCCCACAGCGGGATCACCATGCTGGTGGTGACCCATGAGATGCAGTTTGCCCGCGAAATTGCCGACCGGGTGGTGTTTATCGACGGCGGCGACATTCTCGAGGTCGCCCCGCCGGCTGAGTTTTTCGCCCATCCGCAGCATGCCCGTGCACGGCGTTTTCTGCAGAAGGTGCTGGATCCGCTGCACCAGGAGAGCCTCGAGTGACGCCGATGCTTGACTGGCACGGCGTCCTGAGCGGGCAGCCGTTGCAATGGATTATCTCTGGTTTTCTCACCACCGTCTGGGTCAGCGTCGCCGGGATCCTGCTCGCCACCCTGCTGGCGGTCCTGCTGCTGGCCCTGCGCCTCGGCGGCGGCCGCGCGGGGCGCGGACTGGTGGCCGCGTGGGTCTCGTTGTTTCGCAACACTCCGCTGCTGGTCCAGCTGCTGTTCTGGTACTTTGCCGCCTGGAACCTGCTGCCACTGGCGGTGAAGGAGGTGGTGAACGACGAACACGCCTGGTCCATTTTGCCGGGTAACGTCTGGTGGCTGACGCCGGAGTTCCTCTGCTCGATGTGGGGGCTGGGGGTCTTTACCTCCGCCTTTCTGGTGGAAGAGATCGCCTCCGGACTGCGCGCCGTCAGCCACGGGCAGCGGGAAGCCGCGCTGTCGCAGGGTTTTACCCCGTGGCAGGAGCTGCGCTTTATCCTCCTGCCGCAGGGGCTGGCCAACGCCTGGCAGCCGATTGTCGGCCAGTATCTTAACCTGATGAAACTCTCATCGCTGGCCAGCGGCATCGGCTTTGCGGAACTGACCTATCAGGTACGACAGATTGAGAGCTATAACGCGCACGCCCTGGAGGCGTTTGCCGTCGGTACCGCGCTGTACCTGGCGCTGGGGGTGGCGATGGGCGTGGCGCTAACGCGTCTCGGCCCGGGAAGAAAACTGCAACGGAGCGCCCAACATGAACGCTAATCTGGCGGTGATCGCCGATAACCTCGATTACCTGCTGTGGGGCCGACTGGCGGAGGGCCAGCCCGGCGGCGTGGCGCTGACCCTGCTGATGGCCATCGGCGCCACCCTGCTGGCGCTGCCGGGAGGCATTGCGCTGGCGGGCCTGGCCTGGCGCTACGGGGGGCTGGTGCGGCGTCTGCTGTTTCTGTGGGCGGAAATTATTCGCGGCATCCCGCTGATATTTGTCATCTTCTGGCTGTGGTATCTGCTGCCGATGCTGACCGGCGGCGATCTGCCCGGCGCGGTGACCGTGACCCTGGCGCTGGCGTGGTTTACCGCCGCATCGGTGATGCACTCGGTGCTGGCCGGGCTGCAGTCGCTGCCGAAAGGACAGTATGAGGCGGCGCTGACCCAGGGGTTCGCCCCCGGGCAAACGCTGCGCCTGGTGCTGCTCCCGCAGGCGCTGCGCAATGTTCAGCCCTCGCTGGTGGGGATCTTTATCGGCCTGCTGAAAGACACGTCGCTGGCGTTTATCGTCAACGTCCCGGAGCTGACCACCGTGGCCGGTCAGGTCAACAACCGGGTGCAAATCTATCCCCTGGCGATCTTCGTCTTCACCGGCGCGGTGTACTACCTGCTGTGCTGCGGTCTGAGCCTGCTGGCCAGCCGGCGTTTTACCCGCCGCGCGACCGCCGGATAAGGCTCACTCCGCGGGACGGGGCTTCACCGGGCAGGTATCGCTGATCTTAATAAATTTGTCGTTATAAACCAGATAGTGGTTCCCCGGCTGGCGCAATGCCGGCTGGCGAACCACGTCGCCAGGACGCAGATACCACGCGTCCCCCTCCTCTTCGGTCGAATCGCATCCGGGTTTAATCAGCAGCTTGAACCAGGTATTGCCGGTGTTGCTCACCGTCCCGGCCACCTTATCGAAAGACCATTTAAACTGCACCTCGCGTGGGCGCACCACCAGAATGGTATCCATCACCACCACCGGCTCCATGCTGACCTCGCCGCCGGTCGGGCTGCGCCTCGTCAGGTTGCGGGTGGGGATTTCGCGAAACGAGACCCGATAGTAGCGCTCGCGGTTATCCCGCGGGCCATGATAGTAAAATTTAAAATACTCGCTCTCACCTGCCTGCAGCACCAGCTGGCGGGGGGCAAACAGCAGTTCGCCATCCACCGGCCGGGAGCGTACTTCGCTGCCGCCCGGACGATCGATGGCGCTGATGGCGATGCGGTACAGCCGCGCGCTTTTATTGTTGTTGACCACCCGTTTACTGGCGAAATCCGCTTCGGCCGGCAGGGAAAAGGTCAGGTTGCCGACCGAGATCGCCTGCGCCAGCGGCGCTGCCAGCAGGCAGCCCACCGTCAGCAGGGCCTTAGTTAATGTTGCGCCACGTCGCCTGGACATGAATCTCTCCTGAAGCGCTGACTTCGCCAAACCAGCCGTTATCGTCTACCGTCCGCAGCGAAATGGCGTTATCCATCGGAATCGAAAATTTCACCGTGGTCTTATCCATCTGCCCCACTTCGCCGGAGATATCGGTCCATGGCGTGGTCAGCCACAGCGCATCGGTCATATCCCGCCAGCTGTCATCGCACCCGGCATCGTAGGTCTGCGTCGTGCCGCTGCGGGTGATAAAAGAGAGCGTCGCCGGGAACGGCACTTTCGCCGTACCGTCATCAGAGCTGAAGAGACAGTAGGAACGCCCGCCAATCACCTGCGCCGGTCCGGTCACCTTGATCAGCACTTCATCGGCGGCCGTTTTACCGCTGGTGGTGACGATGTAGCCGAAATCGAGCGCCGGTTCGCCGCTGCCGACATATCCCTCGCGCGACGGCGCCGAGGTATATTCGTCCGAGATAATGCTGATGCTGAAATCACGGGGCTTGATAATCAGCGTGTTGGAGGTGGAAAACTCATACCAGCCTGACTCCGGCGAAGTGGTGTTCTGAAAGCGAAAGTTGAACAGATCCTTGGTGTTGATATCGCTGATCCCGAGATTCACCATCTGCTTAAAGAAGTTGCTGGAGAAGAAAACATAGATCGAGTCTGAGCTCTTCATCTCGTTGAAAGTGTAGTAATAAGCGGTATTGCTCACCGGCTTCCAGGAGCTGCCGTTGAGGCTGAACTGCATATCGTACGCCCCGACGGCCGAGGCCAGCGACGAGTTGGCGATCGCCGGGAAAATATGGATCGAGGTGTTGCTTAAGCCGTTGGTCTGCAAGGTATAGTTGACCATCTTACAGCTTAATCCTGCGCGGCTGCCGATGGTCTGCGTCTGGCAGTCGGCGTTCCCTTCTCCCAGGGTCGGCACGCCGTCGCTGTTGATAAACACCTCCGCCAGCGAGTGGGTATTAATCAACCGCAGGTTCGCGGCTTTGGTGTGGGTGACGTTGCGCACATACCAGTTACCGGAGGCCTGATCCTTACAGCGCGCACCGCTGCTGGCATCGTAGTTCACCGAGGTCTGACAGGCATTGATGGTCATCGTAAAGCTGCCGCCGACCGGCATCTGCTGCAGATATTGATAAAACGCGTCCGACATCATGCCGTGCATCCACTTCGCGCCGCCGCTGGTCACCGTCGCGCCATAAAACCCGCTGGCGTCGGTGGTTTGCGGCAGGATCAGGCTGGTGGCCATATCGCACCCGGCGTACCAGTTGATGCAGCGCAGGCCGGTTAAGGGGTGCGAAACCGGCGAATTTTCCAGCCACATATCAAACTTCCAGTTGGCATTGAGCCCGGTGTTGTAGCCGTTATCGATATAGCCGAGACTCTGCTGATAAATGGTGCCGGAGCCGGTGTATTTTAAGCCGGTCCAGCGGTTAGCGCCGGTCATACGCGGATCCAGCGCCCCGCCGGGGGTGACGAAAAAGTTGTCGTCGGAGTTGTTTTCAACAAACACAAACTCGCGCGCCGGCGCATCCGACCAGGTGGTCTTGGTCACCGCCGCCCTGAGTGCGGCTGCCGGCCAAAGCAGCGCGAGGATCGCCAGCGCCATCAGTGCATTAACTTTCATTCTCTTCTCCTGTCTGCTGCACCGCCGCCCACGACGAGAGGCCGCTGCAGACCACATCCCCGACCCAGACGGCGCCGCGTGCCTGGCTGAGCTCCAGCGCCACTTCGCAGGTTTTATTGCCGCCGTAGCTGAAATCGATAGTGGGGTATTTCTTATCCACGTCCATGACAAACTCGCCGTTTTCATCGGTCCGGGTACGGCCGATATGGTTGTTAATCCGCGCATTCGCCAGCAGCGTGCCGTCTTCTGCACGAATACGACCGGAGACGGTGACCATCTGCTTCACCTCTGGCTCAATCACTGCGACGTTGCCCGGATAAAGGGTCAGATGACTCTTACGCCCGCTGACGATGTCATAGCTATCGAGCGAGTTTTTGCTGTTCTGCAGCTCCACCTCATAGCGGCCATAGGGAGAGAGCGGCAGGTAGTTACGCTTGCCGCTGAGCGGGAAAATCCGCCCGTTAACCCTGGCGCTAATCTGACCATCGTCCTCCAGCCCGGTGTTGAAGATCACTCCGGCGTTACCGTCGGTTCGTCCGCTGGCGGCGATGTTTTTGCCCTGCCAGCCGACGCTGCCGCTGGCGGTGAGGTTAGTGTTGACGTAGCCGTCCGCCGCACTGTTGACGTTCAGCGTGCCGCTGGCGTAGCGGGCGTCGAACTGGGCATACGCTCCGCCGCTGAGGGTTTTGTCATCCCCGGTATCGCCGGAGATGGCCCGCGACAGATTGGCGCCGATGGTGCGAATAGTGCCTTCATCAAACTGCTTGCGCGCTGAGAGGTTAGCCATGGTGTAGCCGTTCTGATGGGTCATCCCGGCGCTGAACCAGTTGCCCAGCGGCAGCGAGAGATCGAGAGCGATATATTTCCCGGTGTTGGCGCTGCTGTCGCCATTGTTATAGCGCTGGATCCCCGCCCGCAGGCCGAGCGATCCAAACGCGCCGCTGTAGACCGTCTGATAGTAATCCGCTGTGTAGTAATGACTGTTGTAGCGGCGGTCATCGTTGTAGCTGACGCTGAACGTCCCCAGCTTCGACCACAGCGCGTTCAGGTTGAGGGTGCCGCCAATCGCCCGGTTGTCGGCATCGCTGCGCCGCAATTGATCGCCAATGCGGGTTCTCTCCTGGTTGACCCACACTGAACTGAAGCCTCCCGGCAGCGTAGCGCTGATGCTGCCGACGCTGCTCCAGGAACTGTCGCTGGCCAGCATATTCTGCAGGTTAACGTTGATCGACTCGCCCAGCGGCAGCGTCAGGCGGGTTTCCCCCACCGCCTGGTTGTCGTAGCCATAGCCCGTTGCCGCCCAGCTCAGGGTGCTGAGCGACCCGGAGGTCGAGAGGCCTGCCAGCCAGCTCTCTTTTGCCGGCCGGGTCTTTTTGCCGCTTTCCGACCAGCGATCCATATGGAAACTGCCGCCCCATACCTGCCACGCCAGCGGCGCGCCGATGCCGCGTCCCCGGCTGAACAGCTTATTGACCCGCTGGGTGCGTTTGCTGACCACCCGACCATTAACGATCACCTCCACTTCCACGTCGTAAATACCGTACGGCAGGCCGCGGGTATCCACTTCATGGTTGCCCATGGCGAAGTTCTGGACGCTCAGCAACCGGCCGTCACGGGTGAGATGCACCTCGCCCGCCGCCGGTAAAAAGGCAATCACCGGCGTGGCCGACTGACTGTTGTCGAAGACGGTGGAGCTGGCCTGATTCCCCCAGGAAAGGCCGTAAATCTTGCCGGCCGAAATAGCGGTCATCGGTCCCAGGGACTGCAGGTTCCAGGTGTCGAGCATCCCGCCGGCAAAGCGGTGGCCGGCGAAATCGCGCTCATACATGGCCTTATATAATTCACTGTCCTGCTGACCGCTGCCGATCCCGTACAGCGAGCCGTCGAGCACCACGTGATGCTCTCGCAGCGCGGTGACGTTGTTCAGCGACAGGTAGCTGGAGGTGTTGCTCCCGCCATTGCGCATCTGGTTGTTATAGACGCCGAGGTTATAGCTCAGGTTGCTGCTGAGGGTGTTCACGCTGGACTGACCGATATCTTCGCTGCGCGAGCGCAGCACGGTGCCCAGCGCCTCGCGTTTGACCACCAGCTGCAGCAGCAGCTGACGCAGGCTGAGATCCAGCTGCGCGCTGTCGGTCAGGGGAATGGTGAGTGCCTCGCTGAACGGGGCGTTGGCCAGGCCGATCAGCTGCTGTCGGGTCTGTTGGCTGACGCTGGCGTTCCCCTCGCTCTCCTCCAGTTGGATCTGCCGGACACGCAGCTGGCCGTCGTCCAGCCAGATAAAGGCGCTGCCGATCCGCTGATCGTCACGGGTGTCCTGGCTGCCGGCAAGATGAATATAGAGCGGGACGCTCATACCGTCCTGCAGCGCCCGGCTGAAGGCCTGCGGAATAATCACCCCGCCAATCTGCTGGGCACGTACGGCAGCAGCGCTGGCGTCGGGCTGAACGAACAAAAAGATCATGCCGAAGGCAAGCTGCGTTTTCAGTCCTGGGGAAATCCGTCGTAGAGGCATCGTCGTTATCCATCTGCACAACTGTCTATTTCACGGGAACAAACTGCTCACCCTGCCAAAGCGCAACCCGTCCTTTTTTATTCGCCGTGTCCACCTGCGTAAAACGGCGCGATTTACCCGGCATCAGGTAGTAATTCTCTTTACACTCCTTACCGTCGGCGGCCTTCAGGCAAGGGCCGTAGGCGAGGATCCGCAGCGTCGCATTCCCGGTGTTGGTCAGAGAGCCGTTGGCGTACTGAAAGCGGTAATTCACCTGCCGGGGCGCCACCACCAGAATGGTGCCGATGCGGGCGGACGCCGTCGCTACCGCGCTGCGGTTGGCGTTATCGCGCTGGGCATCGCTGAGTGCCTGATCGAACCAGACAATGCGGTAGTAACGCTCTTTGTCATCCGCCGGGCCTTTGTAGAAGAAACGGATGACATCGCTGGCCTGAGCGGGTAGCAGCAGGCTGGCGGGGGTAAGCAGCACCTCATCCGGTTTATCCATCGGGATAACCTGCCCACCATCCAGCGGGGAAGAGAGCCGTTCGAGATGGATATTGATCAGTCGACCGCTGTCTGTGCTGTTCTTGATTGTTTTGCTCAGCGTGCTGCTGCCGCTGTTCATAAAAGATGAGATATCGCCGACATCCAGCGCCTGCGCCGGCGACACCCCGACAAGCAGCAGCCCGAGAGCCAGAAGGTGCTTTTTCATAACAATTCCGTCCGTGAAAAAAGCAGGGGGAGCCCCCCCTGCTGGTGCATCAGAAGGATCAGCTGGTCCAGGTGGCGTCGAACTGGACGCTGACGTCGCCGCTCCAGATCCCTTCCGGCAGGGTGCTGTAATCGGTCACTGCGGTGGTGCCGTTGGTGGTGCCGCTGATGATGGAGAAAGTGAAACCATCCTGCGCGGTGGTACGGCCGCTGGCGTTGTAGCCATTAGCCAGCGCGCTGAGGTTGCCGCCCAGCACGCCGTTAGCGGTATCGATCATCACGGTATCTGCCGTTTTTTCGACCGCGGCGCCGTTATAATCCACACCCACGCTCAGCGTGGAGCCGGAGGTGTCCAGCTGGGTTAAGGTGTTGGTGATAAGGCGCGAGGTCAGCTTAAAGGCGGTCGCCGTTGCGTCACCCTCAATCGCCACGTCAAACAGACCTTTCTGCGAGTTAAAGCCTTTAATGCCTTCGGCGTACTGGAATGCCAGGCTGCCGAGCGGGGTCACAACCAGCTTGCTGGTGGTGTCTTTTTTAGCGGTCGCCGACCAGGTCGCAACAGCCTGAGCCGTTACGTCAGCAGCCTGCGCCACACCCATACCGGTAAACGCTGTTACCAGAGCTATTGCCAGAACCTTTTTTTTCATCGCTTTTTCATCCTGAGTTGAATTAAGGACATGATGTCCCGGTGAACCATTTAAAAAACAATATTGCCTGGGTGTTACTGAACTAACTTATATATTTTGGAATACAGTTTGGCCTCAGCATTGCGCCGATGGGTATATACTGTCTTCACGCTACAATTTTCAATTCTGGCGATCGATTTCGGCTGCATGCCCTGAGCGGTCATGCGGATTATTTTCATTTCCCGGTCAGTAATTTTATCTTTCTTAATATCTTTGCGGAGAAATCTGCCATTAATTACGTAGGCCAGTTCTTTTCTAATATCGCGACTCAGGCCAACATATACCACGCCGCGAATATTGCTATTGTAATACCAGTAATTTGCTAAGGCTTCTGATTTCCTGGCCGCAATCAATACGACCTGTTTCCCCTTTACCGCGGATAGCCATTCGCTATCGCGCCTGATAAATTCATTTAAAGAAGCCGTGTTGAGATTGATAAACACAAAATCCTTTCTAATCTTCTCCTGCGACAGATAAATTAATTCATCGATATCCAGAATGAGTTCGGATAGTCCTTTATAGAAGTAGGAGTCATGGGCAGACCAAATGTACTTATCGGAACAGCATTTATATTCCATATAGTTTTTAACCTCATAGTCCTTGAAGTAATCATTTTTACAACTTCACTGTTTGCCAGGCCT
The DNA here is from genome assembly GCF_002837615.1 of Klebsiella sp. X1-16S-Nf21. Classification (NCBI taxonomy): domain Bacteria; kingdom Pseudomonadati; phylum Pseudomonadota; class Gammaproteobacteria; order Enterobacterales; family Enterobacteriaceae; genus Klebsiella; species Klebsiella sp. X1-16S-Nf21. Next base: position 48,541 of record NZ_PJDK01000031.1, on the reverse strand, counting down.
ACAAAGTTAACTGGCGTATTCGCTTCCTTTAATAAATCGCCATTAAATAAGACACGCATTACTTATCAATATTTGATAAGCCGGGTTTAATTTTAATTATTTCTGCATGGCGTTGAATTTAAGTTTTTTCCTATGGAGTGTCAACACGCGGACAGGCAATCAATTTCGTGCCTGGGTCAATATTTACAAAAACTGAAAATATCGGATTTTTGAGGAGTGGAAAAAGACATTTATTTTCATGAGGTTATTGGCAATATTACCCTCAATTCTTACTTGTGCTTTATATTACCCAGGATCTTCGCCCTATTATGTTAGGAATATTCTTAATGAGGGGCAGGCTGGAGTTGTCAAATAAACCAAATTAACAACAAAATAAAGAATATAAATCTGAATATAAGCAATAACCAGGATGATTTACCAATTCATAAGTCACATGAATAGATTAACCTGCCGCACAAAATAGTTATGCATATGTTAATTCTGCGGAATGATGAATGCTAAACAAAGGTAGAAGCATTATCTATTCGATTAAACAGACCTCATTAGCAAGATAAAACGAGTTTTGCCGATAGGTGCCTGCCGTCACGGCTGCGCCTGCCTTCGCGCCCCCCGAAAGCATAGCCGCTTTTCAAGGCTTCGCCAGCGGTCAGCAAGCCGCGCGGTCGGCCTGTCATCCCCGCCTTTTCCCGCCTGTTCACGCTTTGTTCGCAATACCGTCATCGAAATTTCATATAAAGACCTATTAATAGTGCCCAGTTAATGACGAACCTGGACACTCTTATGAACAGCTCTCTTGCCGCGGTGGCCGAAACTGATTTCCAGCCGTTCACCGATCTCGATGCCGGCCTGCAGCGGAAGGTCTTAAGCGTGCGTAACCTGACGAAAGCCTATCATGCTCAGCACAAGGTGCTGGACGGCATCAGCTTTGACCTGCACGCCGGTGAAATGGTCGGGGTCATTGGCCGCTCCGGCGCCGGTAAATCGACGCTCCTGCATGTCCTTAATGGTACGCACAGCGCCAGCGGCGGTGAAATTCTTAGCTATCCGGAAGTCGGTATGCCACACGATGTCTCAAAGCTGAAAGGCCGCTCACTCAACGCCTGGCGCAGTCAGTGCGGGATGATCTTTCAGGACTTCTGCCTGGTACCGCGCCTCGACGTGCTCACCAACGTCCTGCTTGGCCGCCTCAGCCAGACTTCAACCCTGAAGTCGCTGTTTAAAATTTTCCCCGCCGCCGACCGGGCGCGCGCCATTGCGCTGCTCGAATGGATGAACATGCTGCCGCACGCGCTGCAGCGGGCGGAGAATCTCTCCGGGGGACAGATGCAGCGGGTGGCAATCTGCCGGGCGCTGATGCAAAACCCCGGCATTTTGCTGGCCGACGAACCTGTCGCCTCGCTGGATCCGAAGAACACCCAGCGCATCATGGATGTGCTGCGCGAGATCAGCGAGCAGGGCATCAGCGTGATGGTGAACCTGCATTCGGTAGAGCTGGTGAAGGCCTACTGCACCCGGGTTATCGGCGTCGCCAGCGGCCAGCTTATTTTTGACGATCACCCCTCCCGGCTGACGCAGGATGTGCTGCAGCAGCTGTACGGCGATGAAGTTAGCCAATTGCATTAATTTCACTCACACGGGCAACATAATGAAAAAATATATGACTGGCGCAGTTCGTTTATCCGCAGTGGTCGCGGGCATGATGATGGCATGGCAGGCGGCGGCAGCGCAGCCGAAAGAGCTGAATCTGGGCATTCTCGGCGGGCAGAACGCCACCCAGCAAATCGGTGATAACCAGTGTGTGAAGACCTTCCTCGATAAAGAGCTGAACGTGGATACCAAACTGCGTAACTCTTCCGACTATTCCGGGGTGATCCAGGGTCTGCTGGGGGGTAAAGTCGACGTGGTGCTGAGCATGTCCCCCTCCTCTTACGCTTCGGTTTATATCAATAACCCGAAAGCCGTGGATATCGTCGGCATCGCCGTGGACGATAAAGATCAGTCTCGCGGCTATCACTCCGTGGTGATCGTCAAAGCCGACTCCCCGTACAAAACGCTGGACGATTTAAAAGGTAAAGCGTTCGGCTTCGCCGATCCGGATTCCACTTCCGGGTATCTGATCCCTAACCATGCGTTTAAAGAAAAATTTGGCGGTAACGCCGACAACAAATACAACAATACCTTCTCCAGCGTCACCTTCTCCGGCGGCCACGAGCAGGACATTCTCGGCGTGCTGAACGGCCAGTTCGCGGGCGCGGTCACCTGGACCTCGATGGTCGGCGATTACAACACCGGCTACACCACCGGCGCGTTCAACCGTCTGATTCGCATGGATCATCCGGATCTGATGAAGCAGATCCGCATTATCTGGCAATCACCGCTGATCCCGAACGGCCCGATCCTGGTAAGCAATGCGCTGCCGGCGGACTTTAAGGCGAAGGTCGTGGCGGCAGTGAAAAAACTGGACACCGAGGATCACGCCTGCTTTATCAAAGCGATGGGCGGTACCCAGCACATCGGTCCGGGCAGCGTGGCTGACTTCCAGCAGATTATCGACATGAAACGCGAGCTGGTGAGCGCGCGTTAATCCTGCCTCAACGCCGCCTGCTTGCCCCCAGGGTGAGCGGCGGCGCTACGTTGAAGATCCCCGACGCATGAAGACGACCCACACCGAATTTGAACGCTATTATCAGCAGGTACGCTCGCGGCAAAAGCGCGATACCGTCTGCTGGTCGTTACTCCTGCTGGCGCTCTATTTTGCCGCCGGCAGCGCCGCAGAATTTAATCTGCTGACCATCTGGCACTCGCTGCCCCACTTCTTTGACTATATGGCAGAGACCATTCCGCCTCTGAGTGCCGGTAACCTGTTCGCCGATGTGCAGACCAAAGGCTCGCTGGCCTGGTGGGGCTATCGCCTGCCGATCCAGCTGCCGCTCATCTGGGAAACCCTGCAGCTGGCGCTGGCCTCGACGCTGGTGGCGGTCGCCATTGCCACCATCTTCGCGTTCCTCGCCGCCAACAACGCCTGGACCCCGGCGCCGGTACGCTTTGCCATTCGGGTACTGGTGGCGTTTTTGCGCACCATGCCCGAGCTGGCGTGGGCGGTGATCTTTGTCATGGCGTTCGGTATCGGCGCGATCCCGGGCTTTCTGGCGCTGATGCTGCACACCGTCGGCAGCCTGACCAAACTGTTCTACGAGGCGGTGGAGAGCGCGCAAAACAAACCGGTACGCGGCCTGGCGGCCTGCGGCGCGTCGCCGCTGCAGAAAATCCGCTTCGCCCTGTGGCCGCAAGTGAAACCGCTGTTTCTCTCCTACGGCTTTATGCGGCTTGAAATCAACTTCCGTTCGTCGACGATTCTCGGGCTGGTGGGTGCGGGCGGTATCGGCCAGGAGCTGATGACCAATATCAAGCTCGACCGCTACGATCAGGTGAGCATCACCCTGCTGCTGATCATTCTGGTGGTGTCGGCGCTGGACATGCTGTCCGGTCGTCTGCGCCTGTGGGTACTGGAGGGTAAGAAATGAGCGTCTGGCACATGCAACCGGATATCGCCGCCAGCCGGCGGCAGCATAAACAGCTCTATCAGGTCCAGGGGCGCTACCTGCGCTACGTCGGGCTGGTGGCGCTGGCCTGCGTGCTCTATTACGTCTGGTTTTTTCTGCAGTTTGGCATCAGCGGCGAGCAGCTGACCACCGGTCTGCAGCAGATTGGCCGCTACCTGGCGCGGATGTTCGTCTGGCACGACTTCTGGAACTGGCCGTTCGGCTATTACTTCACGCAAATCGGCATCACCCTGGCTATCGTCTTCGCCGGGACGCTGACCGCCACGGTGCTGGCGCTGCTGCTCTCCTTCTTTGCCGCCCGCAACATCATGCGCGGCGTGGTGCTGGGGACCCTTGCCCTGCTGATGCGCCGCCTGTTTGATGTGCTGCGCGGGATCGACATGGCTATCTGGGGGTTGATTTTCGTGCGCGCGGTCGGCCTCGGGCCGCTGGCTGGGGTGCTGGCGATCATCATGCAGGACACCGGTCTGCTGGGACGGCTGTACGCGGAAGGACACGAAGCCGTGGACCGCTCGCCCGGGCGCGGGCTGACCGCCGTGGGCGCGAACGGCCTGCAAAAGCATCGCTTTGGCATTTTTACCCAGTCGTTCCCAACCTTCCTCGCCCTGAGCCTGTATCAGATTGAATCCAACACCCGCTCCGCGGCGGTGCTGGGCTTCGTCGGCGCCGGGGGTATCGGGCTTATCTATGCCGAGAACATGCGCCTGTGGAACTGGGATGTGGTGATGTTTATCACCCTGCTGCTGGTGGCGGTGGTGATGATCATGGACACCCTTTCCGCCTGGCTGCGCCGTCGCTATATCGGCGGCGCCGCGGTGCCGCTGTATCAGGGCGGACGCTAGCACACCTTTGCGCCGGATGGCGGCTTCGCCTTATCCGGCCTACTCGTCCAGGACTGGCTGTTGACTCACCGCCGGGCCTGGGGCAACTGAAACTGCCGGTACTGGCGGCCTCAACATCGCTGAGACGTTCCCGGAAGGCCGGGGCAGCCCGCATGGATGCGGGCTGAGGGCCGTGTTTTGCAGGGATGCTGCCTCGGCCCGACCCGAAGCCTGCAGGGATAAGTCGAAGGCACCACGCAGTGGCGATGTTGCTGGCCGGAGCCCGGGGGTACAGGGGGCGGCGGCGACTGGCCGCCCCCTGTGCGCTCCCTGCGCCATGAGTGACATAGCGCAGAAAAAATATTGGGAGCGCAATGTGCCCGGAAATAACACAGGAGTGGTAGCCCTGCTAAGCGTAGCGCGAGCAGGGACATTTCCGGTTGCGCCGATATTTCGCCGGGTGGCGGCTGGCGCCTTACCCGGCCTACAGGGCTTATCCGGCCTGGAACGGCTGAACCCGAAGAAATATTTATCCGCTCCGCTATTCCAGCCGCCAGCTCAGCACCGGCCAGCCATATCCGGCACCCGCCGCCTGCAGCTGCGGACAGGGATTGACCAGCCGCACGCGATCCGCATGCAGGCACAGCGGCAGATCGTTAATGGAATCGGTATAGAAAGTCACCTCGCCGTCATACTGCGGATGCGTCTCGCGCCACTGCGCCAGACGCGCCACCTTCCCCTGCTGATAGCTGGGGATCCCGGCAATGACCCCGCTGTAGCCGCCGTCGACCATCTCCACGTCAATGCCCAGCGCCTGATCAATCTCCAGCGCGGCGGCCACCGCCTGCACCAGCAGGCTAACCGAGGCGGAGATAATCAGCATCTGCTCCCCCTCGGCCCGCAGACGACGAATGAGCTCCCACGCCTGCGGATAGACCCGGGGCAGGATCGCCTCGCGCACGCAGCGGGCCACCAGCGCATCAACGTCCGACTTCGGTATTCCGGCCAGCGGCGCCTGGATCAGGGCCACATAATCGGCGATATTCATCTCTCCCCGGTCATAATCCGCCATTAGCCGCGCCTCGCGGGCAAGATACCCCTTCTGCGTCGCCAGCCCTTCGCGAACCATAAACTGGCTCCAGACCGTACTGCTATCGCCCTGTATCAGGGTGTTATCGAGATCAAAAATCGTCAGCGTGTTGCCCATGGTACTTTCCCTTACTGGTCAAAATAAGCTGCCGGGAGCATGCGTAAAAAAGATGACAGGAAAATGAACCGGACGCCAAAGCGCCCGGCTCGCCATCAGCCGGCGCGGACCTTCGCGGTGCGGAACACCAGCACGATCCCACCGATGATCGCCACCATACCGACCATCGCCGCCGCCGGCAGCCGGTTGCCCAGCAGCAGATAATCCAGCAGCGCCGTGATCGCTGGCACCAGATAAAAGAGGCTGGTGACATTGACAATATTTCCCGCGCTCAGCAGACGATACAGCAGCAGCTGGGCGACCACCGAAATCAGCAGCCCGAGAAACAGCACCGGAATAATCAACCCGGCGTTAACGGTAAACCGGAAGCCGCTGACCGGGGCAATCAGCAGGCACAGCCCCAGACTGACGGCGTACTGCAGCGGCAGGACATCCGCCGGCGCCTGACGGCTGCGCTTTTGCCACAGCGCGCCAAAGGTCATCAGCAGCAGAGCCGCCAGCGCAAACAGGATCCCCACCATCGCCATCGGCGAGGCCGCCAGGCTGCGCCACACCAGCAGCACCAGCCCCGCCAGGGCAATCAGCAGTCCTGACAGCCGCCGCCCCTGCAGGCGACGCTCCACCACGCAAAGCGTAAGGATGGGCTGGATCCCCATGATGGTGGCGATAAGTCCCGGCGTCACACCGTTAGCCATCGCCTCGAAGTAACAGACCGAATAGCCGCCAATCAGCATCAGGCCGGTGGCCGCTGTCTGCAGGCGGGTGCCCGGCGCGGGTAGCCAGCGCCGACGGACGATGGCCAGCGGCGCCAGCGCGACCAGGGCAATCAGAAAACGAAAGACCAGCAGCGCCATCGGCGAAGCGTTGTCCAGTCCCCAGCGGGTGAAGATGGCCGCGCTGCCCCACAGCAGCACAAAAATGGCCGTTGTCGCCTGCGAGGCGAGCAGAGAATAGCGAACGTGCATAGCATGCTCCAGAACGTCAAACACAAGGTATCAAGCGTCATACCGGCAGGTAAGCGCCTGCTAAAGACGGCGTTAAGCGTCGAAAACAACCCGGTCTGGAGGGGGAGGCGGTGGGCAGAGCGTGGTGAAGCAATGATGAAGCGCAGACGTCATCCACCCCGCGTCGAAAGCGGCGCCGGGCAAAGTCTCACCAGAGATGGCGTAATGCGTCATGGAATGCCTCGTGAAATGTTTAATCAGAATCCTGGCACAGGCCGTTCGGAAGTGACAACTGCCTTTTATGGGTGATCTCTCGCCTGATTGTTTATTTTTAATCGTAAATAAACGTAAAGGCGGCCTCGGCTTATTCAGCCGTTCTTTTTAATCGGCTATAAAACAAAGCAGTCTGCTTGCTACTTCGAAAATAACGATATGAAGCCAAAACTGACGCATGCTCTCTTTTTAATTCCTTTTTTGTTGTTGGCAGGATGCTCCTCCTCACCGAAACAGGCAAAGAACACAAAATCTCATGCTGATATGACCATTGACGGCGGATCGGACGATCTGATCCCGGTGGTGGCGGCCCTGCATGATCAGATGCACACCTGGCAGGGAACCCCCTATGAATGGGGCGGTACTGAACAAAGCGGCGTCGACTGCTCGGGTTTCGTCTGGCGCACGTTGAAGGATCGCTTTAACCTGCCGATGGAGCGGATCACCACCCGCGAGCTGCTGCACATGGGCGTGCGGGTCAATAAACGCGATTTACGTCCCGGCGATCTGGTTTTCTTCCGCACCCGGGCCGGGATGCACGTTGGCTTTTACGATACCGATCATAATTTCCTTCACGCCTCGAGCAGCCAGGGCGTGATGCGCTCTTCGCTGGACAACCCTTACTGGGAATCGGCGTTCTATCAGGCGCGTCGTCTGCCGAAGGAGTATAACGCGCAGATCACCATGAACAGCGACACCCTGCATCTGGCGAAGAATCGCCGCTAAAAAAAAAGCCGCAGCCAGGGCTGCGGCGGGTGGTTCTGCGGTCAATCAGAACTGGTAGGTCATACCCAGCGCGACGATGTCGTCATCGTTGATGCCGAGTTTGTTATCGCTTTTCAGCTGGTTGATTTTGTAATCCACGAAGGCGTTCATGTTTTTGTTGAAGTAGTAGGTCAGGCCCACGTCAATGTAGTTAACCAGATCTTCGCTACCCACCCCTTCGATATCCTTCCCTTTCGACAGCACATAGCCGAGGGACGGACGCAGACCGAAGTCGAACTGATACTGCGCCACCGCTTCAAAGTTCTGCGCTTTGTTGGCAAAACCGCCGCTGATCGGGGTCATCTTGCGGGTTTCAGAGTACATGGTCGCCAGGTAGATATTGTTGGCGTCATATTTCAGGCCGGTCGCCCAGGCTTCCGCTTTCGAACCCTGGCCGCGGGCCAGCAGGTTCTGATCGTTGGTACGGTCGGAGCTGGTGTAGGCCGCGCTGACGGCGAAGTCGCTGCCGCCGAAATCATAGCTTAATGAGGTGCCAACGCCGTCGCCGTTCTGTTTCTTCGCTTCACGGCCTTCGTTTTTACCCTGGTACTGCAGGGTCATATCCAGACCATCCACCAGACCGAAGAAATCGGTATTGCGGTAGGTCGCCAGGCCGCTGGCGCGTTTGGTCATAAAGTTATCGGTCTGGGCAGAGGAATCGCCGCCGAATTCCGGGAACATATCGGTCCAGGCTTCCACGTCGTACAGGGCGCCAAGGTTACGACCGTAATCGAAGGAGCCGTAGTTCTTCAGCTTCACCCCGGCGAATGCCAGACGGGTTTTCTGGCTCGAGTCGCTCTCGGTTTTGTTGCCCGAGAATTCAGATTCCCAACGGCCATAGCCGGTCAGGTCGTCGTTAATCTGCGTTTCGCCTTTAATACCGAAACGCACGTAAGTCTGATCGCCATCTTTGCTGTCATAATCGCTGAAGTAGTGCATGGCTTTGATCTTGCCGTACACATCCAGTTTGTTCGCGTTCTTGTTATAAACTTCCGCTGCCTGCGTCGCTGTTGAAGCCACAAAGCCCATCATCATTAATGCCAGAGTACTCTTTTTCATTATTCAGTCCTGGTGATTTATTTATACGCGCTATTCAATTGCGGGCGCTCGCCCATCAAAAACAGGAGGTTTTTTAACGCCGGGAGATTAAATATTTATGACAAGGTGGAACTTTTTATAAAAAAGAGTATTTAAATGTATCTGACATATTTTTGTCACATCCCCTCTCCAGAATGCCCGATCCCGCGCAATAAAATGGCGCGCCCGCCGCCCCGGGTGTTGGCAAGCGGGCCGACTCCTGCTACAACATCAGCTCGATATCGATATTCCTTTTGAACGGCAGAGAATCATGAGTGAAAGCCAGACGCTGGTGGTAAAACTGGGCACCAGTGTTTTAACAGGCGGGTCCCGCCGCCTGAACCGCGCCCATATCGTTGAGCTCGTGCGCCAGTGCGCACAGCTGCACGCCATGGGACACCGTATTGTCATCGTGACCTCCGGGGCCATTGCCGCCGGGCGCGAGCACCTTGGTTACCCGGAACTGCCCGCCACCATCGCCTCCAAGCAGCTGCTGGCGGCGGTGGGACAAAGCCGTCTGATCCAGCTGTGGGAACAGCTGTTTTCTATCTATGGCATTCACGTTGGCCAGATGCTGCTGACCCGCGCCGACATGGAAGACAGAGAACGGTTCCTCAACGCCCGCGACACTCTGCGCGCGCTGCTGGATAACAGCATCGTCCCGGTCATTAACGAAAACGACGCCGTCGCCACCGCGGAAATCAAAGTGGGCGATAACGACAATCTCTCCGCGCTGGCCGCGATCCTCGCCGGAGCGGATAAGCTGCTGCTGTTAACCGACCAGCCAGGCCTGTTCACCGCCGACCCGCGTAGCAACCCGCAGGCGGAGCTGATTAAAGACGTCTACGGCATCGACGACGCGCTGCGCGCCATCGCCGGCGACAGCGTCTCCGGACTCGGCACCGGCGGCATGGGCACCAAGCTGCAGGCCGCGGACGTCGCCTGCCGCGCGGGGATTGATACCATTATCGCCGCTGGCAACCGCCCGGACGTCATCGGCCATGCGATGGAAGGCCTGCCAGTAGGCACCTGCTTCCACGCTCAGGAGTCTCCGCTAGAGAACCGTAAGCGCTGGATCTTCGGCGCCCCGCCGGCCGGTGAACTGACCGTCGATGCGGGCGCGACTCAGGCGATCCTCGAAAGAGGCAGCTCGCTGTTGCCAAAAGGCATCAAAATCGTCAGCGGCAACTTCTCCCGCGGCGAAGTGATCCGCATCCGCAATAGCGAAGGACGCGATATCGCTCACGGCGTCAGCCGCTACAACAGCGACGCGCTGCGCCTTATCGCCGGCCAGCACTCGCAGCAAATCGATGCCATTCTGGGCTACGAATACGGCCCGGTGGCCGTCCACCGCGATGATATGATCATCCGTTAAGGAGCTGAAAATGCTGGAACAAATGGGCATTGCCGCCAAAGCGGCCTCCTGGCAGCTGGCGTTACTCTCCAGCCGGGAAAAGAACCAGGTACTGGAAAAGATCGCCGATTATCTGGAAGCGCAGACCGACGATATTCTGCGCGCCAACGCGGAAGATTTAGCCGAAGCTCGCGCCAATGGCCTGAGTGAAGCGATGCTTGATCGCCTCGCGCTGACCCCGGCGCGCCTGAGCGGCATCGCCAGCGATGTGCGCCAGGTGTGCAATCTGGCCGATCCGGTCGGCCAGGTGATCGACGGCGGGCTACTGGACAGCGGTCTGCGTATTGAACGTCGCCGCGTCCCGCTGGGGGTGATTGGCGTGATTTATGAAGCGCGACCCAACGTGACGGTCGACGTCGCCTCCCTGTGTCTGAAAACCGGCAACGCAGCGATCCTGCGCGGCGGGAAAGAGACCTGGCGCACCAACGCCGCCACGGTGAAGGTGATCCAGCAGGCGCTGCAGGAGTGCGGTCTGCCGGCCGCCGCGGTACAGGCCATTGAGAGCCCGGATCGCGCGCTGGTGGGCGAAATGCTGAAGATGGATAAATACATCGATATGCTGATCCCCCGCGGCGGCGCTGGCCTGCACAAGCTGTGCCGCGAGCAGTCAACGATCCCGGTGATCACCGGCGGGATTGGCGTGTGCCATATTTTCGTTGATGAAACCGCCGAGATCGCCCCTGCGCTGAAGATCATCGTCAATGCCAAGACCCAGCGGCCGAGCACCTGCAATACCGTGGAAACGCTGCTGGTGCACCGCAACATCGCCGACACCTTCCTGCCGGCGTTGAGCAAGCAGATGGCCGAGAGCGGCGTCACCCTGCACGCCGCCCCTTCCGCCCTGCCCGCGCTGCAGAACGGCCCGGCGAAGGTCGAGCCGGTGAAAGCGGAGCAGTATGACGATGAGTATCTGTCGCTGGATCTGAACGTCAAAGTGGTGGCTGATATGGATGAGGCTATCGCCCATATTCGGGAACATGGCACCCAGCACTCCGACGCCATCCTGACCCGCACCCTGCGTAACGCCAACCGCTTTATCAATGAAGTGGACTCTTCCGCCGTCTACGTGAACGCCTCCACGCGCTTCACCGACGGCGGCCAGTTCGGCCTTGGCGCGGAGGTGGCGGTCAGCACCCAGAAGCTGCACGCCCGCGGCCCGATGGGGCTGGAAGCGTTAACCACTTATAAGTGGATTGGTTTCGGCGACGATACCATTCGTGCGTAAATGAGAACGGGCGATGCAAAAATAGGCAGTTGATTCCACTGGCTATTGACGCATCGCCCGCTAAGTTCTAACCTTTTGCCTCGTGATTCACGCTCGTGAACACCTCTTGCAGGGCCGATATAGCTCAGTTGGTAGAGCAGCGCATTCGTAATGCGAAGGTCGTAGGTTCGACTCCTATTATCGGCACCATTTCAATCAAAAAGTTACATAAGCCACTGTCTTTAAAAACCTGTTTGGGGTTACGCCTGGGTTACTTTTTCCCCCGCAACCAACGCACTTAAGCTCACTGTTCTTATCGCTGAACCAGGGCATCAAAACTGCCATACACTGTTCTGGATAGAGACCCCCACGATGCGATGTTTAAAAAGACTGTAGCTTCGATATGAAGTGTCTTATGGCATGCATACGCTTTTATATATCCAGCCTGAAAAAATATTTTTTATAAAAATATCAATAAATTAATAGCATTTCATTTCTTAAAAAAACGTTAAACATGTTTAGAATTGTTAAGGTTAAAATCGAGTTTTTATCACAGGAACGCTCTCTCTTGTATCTAACAGAAGAGTTAGGGTTTCGAAGAGGTTTATTGCCTGATCAGGTTTCAGAGGGACCGCCAGAAAGCCGGTCCTGTAAGAGAGTCATTTCAGCTCCAGCGCTGTTATAACATGGTAATAGCCTTCCTGTGTTTAGAGCGCCGTTGCTTACACAAAGCGGATAGTTCGGGGTCAGTCCAGCAGGCTTGCCGGGCTATATCTGTGGGAAGGTACAGCCTCGAGTTCAGATGCGTACGCCGCAAGGTGGCTGGGCTGACCCAATCCATGCAAGCACCGTCCCTGATTTCCATGCCGATGGGCTGGTACGCTACGGCATGCCGAGAACATTCGCCCTCGGCAGAGGGTTAAGGGCGATCAGGCGCTAACCGTATGGATAAAATACCTGGCCAGCCAGTCCATCAAAAAGCCGATCGCGCCAATAGTCACAATCACCGCCATCAGGGCGGAATAATCCAGCCGGTCGCGAGCATCAAGAATGGCATAGCCCAGCCCTGAGCTGACCCCCAACATTTCACAAGGCACCAGCACAATCCACAGGATGCCGATGGCCAGCCGGACGCCGGTGAGAATATGGGCACGAACACCGGGCAGAATAATATGCCAAAGCGTTTCCCGGCGCGTCGCGCTCAACGAACGGGCCAGCAGCAGCCAGCCGGGCGGTAGTTGCCTGACGCCGCTGGCGGTATTGAGCAGCACCGGCCACACGGCGGCAAAGCTAAGCAAGAACCAGATCGGCCGATCGCCGATCCCCAGCAGCATCACGGCGACGGGCATCCACGAGAGCGGCGAGATCATACGCAAAAACTGCAGAGCCGGCATCGCCAGGCGTTCGCTTGCCGCCGAGCAGCCCATCAGCAAGCCGCACGGGATACCGACGATCAGCGCCAGCCCCAAGCCAACCGCCACCCTCGACAAGCTGATGGCAATATTGCGCACCAGCTCCCCCTGGGCAAGCATCTCCTGAAGGCTACGCAAGGCGTTTTCCGGCGCGAATAGCCCGGCCATTCCGCCGGCAAAGTGAGTGATTGCCCCCCAGATCAGCAGCAGCAGCGCCAGACCGGGCAGCGCCCAGCCAATACGGATTAAAATCGGTTTCATGGCGCGATCGTTTCCTCACGGTCAAACGCGCCGTCGGGAAGACCAAACGCGGTCATACCGCCGGCGCGGACGATACTTTGACGCACGAAATCCGACGCTACCAGATCGGCGGCGACCTGCTGCCCGTTGAGTCGGGCGAGAAAATCGCTATTGCCCTCCATCACCGTCTGCTTTAGCTGGTCGGTGAGCGATGCGAAATAGCTGGCGTACGGCCATGGCTGGAAATCAATCCGCTGCTGGTGCCACGCATCGTGGCGGATAGCGCCGTCCTTTTGCCAGCTAGCCTGCATCGCTGGCGTCGGCAGCAGCACCTGGCGAAGCACGTCGGCGTCGTGTGGGGTATAGCGATGTTCGTCGCTGTGCGACAGCAACTGGGCCGTTTCCGCCCGGTGCTGGCGGATCCACTGCTGGGCGTTAACCAGCGCGTCGGTCACGCTCTGGCTCCATGCCGGGCGCATGCTGAGATCGCTTTCGTGCATCATGACCACGCAGCAGGCGTGGTTTTGCCAGACATCGCCGGTAAAGCGCAGGATCCGCCCGACATGGCGTGTTTCGGCTAGCGCGTTAAAGGGCTCAGCGACGATAAAACCCTGAATCTGCCCGGCCGCCAGCGCGGGCACCATATCCGCGGGTGAAAGTACCAGCAGGCGAACCTGTTTTTTCCCCGGCGCGCTGGTGACTGTCTGCAGCCCGGCGCTGCGCAATATTTGCTGCAGCACCACGTTGTGTATTGAGTACCAGAAAGGTACGGCGACGGTTTTCCCCTCCAGCTCTTCGACGCGGCTAATTTGCGGCGCTACGGTCAGCGCCGAACCGTTGGTATGGTTCCAGGCCACCACTTTGGCCGGCAGCTTCGCCTGGTAGCGCGCCCAAATCGTTACCGGCGAAAGCATATGAATCACGTTCACCCGGCCGCCGATAAATGCCTCTGTCAGTTGCGACCAGCTGCGGAACATCACCGGACGCTCGGCTTTCACCCCGGCCTTGTCGAACAGGCCCAGCCCGTGCGCCACCAGCAGCGGCGCCGCGTCGACGATCGGCAGATAGCCGACTCTGACCGGCGCGTCCGGTTCAGCGGCGGCGCGCGCCTGCTGTTGCATTACCAGCGGTAGTGCGGCTCCAGCACTCAGCAGCGCGCTCAATTTCAGAAAGTCGCGGCGCGACATCGCATCACACATCAGGCACATAGCGTTTCTCCGCATCGGTATCCGCGCGCACATCACGCAGTTTCTTCAATATGTCCAGCCGCAGGGCAGCGAGCGCCTCCAGCGCATTATCACGCGGATGCGGGATCTGTGGGCGCCATTCGCCCATCAGGCGGCCCGGAGCGCCGCCCAGCAAAATAACCCGGTCCGCCACCAGCAGCGCCTCATCAATATCATGGGTAATCAGCAGCGCCGACATCCGGTGTTGATTCAGCACGGCGATCAGCAGCCGCTGCATATCATGGCGGGTGACTTCATCCAGCGCGCTAAACGGCTCATCAAGCAGCATCACTTTCGGCCGCCGCGCCAGACATCGGGCTAGCGCCACGCGCTGTGCCATCCCGCCGGAAAGCTGGGTCGGTAGCTTGCTGAGATGGGTAATCAGACCGACCGACGCAATCGCCTGCCGCACGCGTTCCTGACGTTCGTGCGCCTCAAGCCGCGGCTGATGGCGGAAATCGAGGCCAAAAGCGACATTCTGTTCCAGAGTGCGCCAGGGCAGCAGCGTGGGGTCCTGGAAAGCCACCGAAAGGTGGGGATGCGGGCCGTCCAGCGGCTGGCCGAGGTAGTTCACCTCTCCAGCCAGCGGCTTTTCCAGCCCGGCGAGGATCCGCAGCAGGCTCGACTTCCCGACGCCGCTGGCTCCCACTACGGCGACAATTTCATTTTCCGCCAGCGAAAAGTTGAAATCCTGCAGCAGGCGGGTCGTTGCCTGCCCGCGGTGATACCCCACCTCAAGGTGGCTGGCATGCAGTAACACGCTCATGCCGGCAGCCTTGCCAGCTGCTGTTTCAGCTGCACAACACTGGGGGTGACCAGCGGAAGGAAAGCACATTCGCGCCAGCGGCGCGCGGTCCGATCGCCCTGCGGCGATAGATAGGCCCGCCCTCCCGCGAGCATGAGTTCCAGCTGTAT
Source organism: Klebsiella sp. X1-16S-Nf21 (assembly GCF_002837615.1). Lineage (NCBI taxonomy): Bacteria > Pseudomonadati > Pseudomonadota > Gammaproteobacteria > Enterobacterales > Enterobacteriaceae > Klebsiella > Klebsiella sp. X1-16S-Nf21. The sequence goes on along the minus strand of NZ_PJDK01000031.1, from coordinate 33,480 downwards.
GCCGTTTATCGCCAGTTCGACCAGCCCGATACGTAGCCGGAACAGTTCACCGGGCTGCTGTACAAAGCGCTGGCTTTCCACACCGGCGTAAAGGTCGCTGCGGATCTGGCGATAGCGCTGTGCCAGCGTCTGCCATTCCCCGCGCAGCACATGGCCGTCGCTTAATCGGTCGCGGCACTCGTCAAGAATACATTCGGCCAGCCCTAGCGCCATGCCGCACTGCAAACCGAGAAAACGCGGGCGCACCGCGGGCAAAAACGTCCGGGCGGCAGAATGGATCACCCCGTCTTTTTCCAGCGCGACATCGTCAAAGTGCAATGCCGCCGTGGCGCTGCCCTGCATCGCCATCAGCGCAAGATCGGCAGAGCGCGACACGCCGGCAAGGCCGGATCCGATGCTGGCGATGAACGGTTCACCGCCGCCAACAGGCTGAACAACCGTCACCGCCTGGAAACCGCGGGTTTGTAAATTGGTAACCCAGTGAAGCTGCCCGGAGAGCCGCCAGCCCCCCTTCCCGTCAGCTACGCCGCCGATCTGCAGCTCTTCGAGCCCGGAGAGGAATTTCATCGCGTTGGATAAACCCGTCGCCCCCGCCAGCTGGCCGGCCAGCAGATCGGGCAATATGCGATCGCATAACGCGCTCTGTGGCGCCTGCGTCAGGATGTCGATATAGGTACGGTGTCCCCAAAACATAAACGCCGCCGTCAGCGAATGGCGGGCTACCGCGCTAATGGCATCAATCGCATCCAGCAGCGTACCGCCGCTGCCCCCGAGCGCCGGCGCGATCCCGATACGAAACAGGTTCGCTTGCGCCAGCTTTAGCAATAACGCGTGGCTAAGTTCACTGGAACGGTCGAGTTCCGCCGCCCGGTCGTCAAGCCACTCGCGTAATGAATGATGTAGCATGCGTACTCTCCTTCAGCAGAGAACGGGCCAGATTTAGTCGGACCAGGCCCACGGACTTAGCTCGGTATTGAGCGGCGTTTGCGCCAGGCTATTGGCGAAGTTGCACAGCGTGGCCAAGCTGACGCCGAGGATCACATCCAGCGCCTGGCGCTCGCCGTAACCCGCCGCGCGAAACCCCTGCCATGCCGCCTCGCTAACCGCGCCGCGCGTGGCGATGACTTCGCGTGCGAAGCTGGCAATGGCTTCAAGATGCGGGTCTGGCAGCGGCTGCCGCTTGCGTAGCGCCTGTAAATCGGCCGGAGGCATGATCTTTTTCTTTTCGACCGTTGCGCTGTGTCCCGCCACGCAAAAACCGCAACCATGGACAGTTGCAGCAATTAATTGCACCGTTTCTCGTTCCGCTGCGGATAGACTGTTATTATTATTTATAGCGCCAACTGTTATATATGTTTGCAGCGCCTGCGGCGAATTAGACAGCGCCAGTAATAAGTTGGGAATAAATCCTGAAGAACGCCGGGCATTTTCCAGATAAGTTTTTGATTCCTCTGGAGCAGTTGCCAGGGTCTGCAAGGTAACTCTTGTCATAATTAGCCTCCTGTTAAATTACAATCAGTATGTTTTTATTGAACATGGGGAGCAATACTGATAAAAAGTTGATTATTGTTCATTCGTCCTTTATTTATTCTTTTTTACTATGCTAAATAGCGAATGGTTATTAGATAATCTGAGCATTGAGAACTCCGTTTTCCATGTGGGCAAGTATTGCGGCTCGTGGAAAGGCGGCACTTCGGGCAGTGGAAAGGCCAGCTATCACCTGGTGATGGAGGGGCACTGCTGGCTGCATTGCGCCCAGCATTCCAGCGCGTTACGTCTTGAAAAAGGCGACATGGTTTTTATTTTACAGGATTGTCCATTCGTTCTTTCCTCCCATGAAAATGCGCAAAGCGCCTACCGCGCGCCGGTGCAGGAAATGCAGCCGCTGACTTACAAAGATGAGACCAGCACCGCATTAGCCTGCGGTTTTATTACCTTTAAAACCACCATTAGCCAGATGCTGTTGAGCTTTTTGCCGCAGGTTATCGTATTTAAAGCACAGGACGACCGGTCCGGCTCCATCGGCAAACTGGTGGCGGTGATTAATCGGGAAGCGACACAGACGGCGCTACGCAGTGAAAAGCTTATCGCTTCGCTGACGGAATTACTCTTTTTTATGGTGATCCGCCACTATTTATCCAGCCATACGGTGAAGACGCCGTTGGATAATATTCCGCTGACAACAGAATTCCTCAATCTGATGGCGGAGATTGTCTTGTTTCCGGCACGCCCCTGGACGGTGGAAGCCATGGCGCGCGCATCGGGCCTGTCGCGCTCGTGGTTTATTCAGCGCTTTAACCAGGTTTCGCCGCTGTCACCTGCAGAAATTGTGCGCCATATTCGCATTGCACTGGCCTGCCAGCACATCGCCGGCGGTGTAAGCCTGACGCAGAGCGCGGAACGAGTCGGCTATCTATCCCAGGCTGCGTTTAATCGCGCATTTCAACGCATCACAGGGGTCACCCCCGGCCGCTACAGTCAGCAGTGCCGGGACAACGCCGCCGCTCAGCAATTTCACGGCCGGAATTATCTGCAGATAAACGAAATCGTTTAACTCGCCCCTGCTGCAGCATGGTTGATTGCGATCGGCCATGCTTCAGGCCATACTCTGCTGTGCGAGCGGAAATGACGCCGACAAAACGCCTGCGCTAAAATCTCGATCATCACGGACTCGTAATACTGTTATCCATAAAAACCACAACATTGTATATTTCGTTTTGTTTTAAATTACCTACAATAAAAAAGATATAGTTAAAAAAGAAGTAGTATCTATGCAACACCATGTTCAACTCTCCGACAGCATAATATCCAACAGCCAGACATTGGTTAATTCCGCCATACAATATATTTATCAAAATATAAAGAATAACATTTCAGTTTATGATATCTCTGAATATCTGCAAGTTTCCCGGCAATATGTGCATCGCATTTTCAAAAAACAAACCGGAATGACCGTCAACACCTTTATCAGCCATAAAAAAATCGAATATGCGATGATGGATATCATCCTCGGTATTGAGGATGCCGACTCGGCCTACCTTAAATATAATTTCAAAAGTAAACATGCGTTTATCAATCAGATTCAGCATCTATATCCATACCACTCCTGCCTTACATAGCCTGCCGGCAGTCGCAGCACATAAAAAATAAATCGCTGCGCGCTGCCCCCCAATATCACTGCCTCCCTGATACCATCTATCGGCGATGCGCTCAACCATTAGCAAAATAATCGCTAACGAATAGCGGAAAAATAACTCAGAACGAATAATAATCAATTAGAATCAGTGGTTATAACAACTGTTATATCGATTAACAAACAAACTGTTCATGTTGGTGAAGGATCCGCTGTGATGTAATTCACTGGTATTTTCGGGTGAATTAACCCGCACTCTGTTGAGAACACTATAATGAGCAATGATGAATTTTCGGATAATGAACGATTGAAACAGCAGAGCCAGCTTCTGCGCGGCACGATTAAAGAAGATCTGCATAACGAATTAACCGGCGGATTTCTCGGCGATAACTTTCAGCTGATCCGCTTCCACGGTATGTACCAGCAGGACGATCGCGATATTCGCCAGGAAAGAGCGGCGCAAATGCTGGAACCGCTGCATACGGTGATGCTGCGGGTGCGTTTACCCGGCGGGATCATCAGCCCGCAGCAGTGGCTGGGGATTGACGAGTTTGCGTCGCAGCATACGCTTTACGGCAGCATCCGCATCACCAACCGCCAGGCACTGCAGCTACACGGCGTGCTAAAACGCAATATCAAGCCGGTTCATCGGCTATTGCATCAGCTGGGTCTCGATTCGCGGGCGACGGCGGGCGACGTCAACCGTAACGTGCTGTGTACTTCAAATCCGGTGGAGTCAAGGCTTCATCATCAGGCTTACGAGTGGGCTAAAAAGATATCGGAGCATCTGTTGCCGAAAACAAACGCCTATGCCGAAGTCTGGCTGGACGGTGAAAAGATCGCACAGCCGGAAGAAGAACCCATTCTGGGCAACAACTATCTGCCGCGCAAATTTAAAACCGCGGTGGTCATTCCGCCGCAAAACGACGTCGATTTACACGCCAACGATCTTAACTTTATCGCTATCGGCGACAATGGGCAGTTGACGGGCTTCAACGTGCTTGTAGGCGGCGGCCTCGCGATGACCCACGGCGATCAGAGTACCTATCCGCGCCTGGCGACGGAGCTGGGGTATATTCCTTTGAACGCTACGCTGGCGGTTGCCACCGCCGTTGTCGCCACCCAAAGAGACCTGGGAAACCGCGCAAATCGACGCAACGCTAAAACAAAATATACTATCGATCGACTCGGCATTGAGGTGTTTAAAGCGGAAGTCGAGCTGCGGGCAGGCTTGGCATTCCAACCGCTGCGCCCTTACGCTTTCAGCAGTCGCGGCGATCGTATCGGCTGGGTCGAAGGGATCGACGGTAAGCACCATCTCACCCTGTTTATCCCCAGCGGCAGGTTGATTGATAAGCCCGGCAAGCCGCTCAAATCGGGCCTGGCCGCCATCGCCGCCGTCCACACGGGCGATTTTCGCTTAACCCCCAATCAAAATATCATTATCGCCGGCGTCAGCGAGCGCAACCGAGCACAGATTGACGCACTGGCGCAGCGCTATTCCCTGATTGATGACACGGTATCGCCGCAGCGAAAAAGCGCGATGGCCTGCGTCTCCTATCCCACCTGTCCGCTGGCGATGGCCGAGGCCGAACGCGTGCTGCCGGACATCGTCGATCGCCTTGACGCTATCTTAATACGTAACGGGATTGCCGATCGGGACGTGATATTTCGCGTCACCGGCTGCCCTAACGGCTGTGGCCGGGCGATGCTGGCCGAAATCGGCCTCGTCGGCCGTGCCGTGGGCCGCTATGACATATACCTCGGCGGCAACCGCGAGGGAACGCGTATTCCTCGCCTCTATAAAGAGAACCAGCCGCTTGAGGAGATTATCCGCGACCTTGACGCGTTACTGAGCGCCTGGGCGCAGGCGGATAACCCGGATGAGGCGTTCGGCGACTTTGCGATACAGACGGGGATTATTCGCCCGGTACTGAACTCCAGCATCGACTTTTATCTGCAGGATTAAGATGGCCAGGCCGTTGGCGATTATTCAAATGGGCGATCCGCCGGCGGTCATCCGCCAGGAGGCAGGCGAGCAAAGCCGATGGTTCGTTCAGGTGCTCGCCTTAAACCGCGGGGAGTACCGGGTTTTTCGCCCGGATCGCCATGAGCTCCTGCCCGCTATCGACACAATCTGCGGCGCCATCATCAGCGGCTCCTGGGCGATGGTCACCGACCGGTTGGCGTGGAGCGAGGAGACCGCGCAATGGATACGCCTCGCCCACGCCCTGAACCTGCCATTGCTTGGCGTCGGCTATGGCCACCAGCTGATTGCCCACGCGCTGGGAGGGCTGGTTGCGGATAACCCGCAGGGGAGTGAGCACGGGCTTCAGCTGATCCAGATCGCCGAAAACAGCACTGCCCCGCTGCTAACGACATGTCCCGGTCGCTTCGCGGCCTGGCTTTCTCACCGGCAAACCGTGCTACGGCCGCCGGAAGGTGCCAGCGTACTGGCTTTTTCCACCCGGGACGTCTGCCAGATTCTGCGCTATAGCGACACGGCGTATTCGGTGCAGTTCCACCCGGAATTTACCTGGGATATTATGGCCGCCTGCCTCAAACAGTGCGGCGAAGGGTTGGAAATGGCCGAGATGTCCGGCGAACCAGCCTGGCCACAAGAACTGCTCAGGCGCTTCTATTATCTCTGGTGCAAGGATAATGCCCCCCGCTTATGCCAGTCATAAGCATGAGAAAACGGTTTAATTGATCTCCTCCCGGAAAACAGTACCACTCTACATCAAGATAAAAGCCTCTCTGGGTTTACACCAGGGTTGCTTTCCCCTTGCGTCGCCCCCTTAAACTCAACGCACTTATCGCTGAGCAAGGACATCAAAACTGCCCCCTGTTCAAACCGTTAATCTAGTAATTTCATCTCCAGCGCCCGGCTCATCGCTTGAGTGCGGCTATTCACTTTAAGCTTCGCGTAGATGTTTTTGATGTGCCATTTGACCGTCTCGGCAGAAATAGCGAGAGAGCGAGCAATTTCTTTATTCATCTGACCTTCAGCGATCAGTTGTAATATCTGCAACTCTCGCTCGCTCAGCTCGCCATGAATATCGGGGCTTCCACTATTAAACGGTGTGCCGTCTGCAGGCGCGCGCTTGTCGGCCCAGGGTTCATGCACTCCCCCTTCCTCTTTACCAGCCGAAGAGGATTCATTCATACCGGCAAGCAAAGGTTGCAAGGTATCGCCAGCGTCAAGAAAGAGGCCCGTGAGATGCTGTTGTTCAGCCAGCTGCACGACTGGCTGAAATGTCGTGCGCGCTGCCGCAGTTTTGCCGCTGTTCCACAAGGCCAATGACCAGAGCGTACGCAGACGCGCTGCGGTTAACCTGTCCCCCCGGTTTTCCTGATCAGCGACCATGTAAGCCAGGAGAATACAGGCTTGCGGCGCCTGGCCTCTGGCGAGAAGAAGGCGACAGTGGCTAAGGGATGCAGACAGAACGATAGCGCGTTGACAGGGATGTTCGGCATCCATTCTGAAGCTGGCGGCCATTTGTTCGAGTTGTCGCTGCAGTTGCTCTGCGCCTGTGACATTGCCGTGCTGCAGTCGCACTCTCACCTGCTCGGCTAACATCATGGCCTGGAGACGTTGCCAGCCGCGAGACACGGCAAGACGCTGCGCATGCTCCAGCAATCGCTCGGCCTCATACGGCATATCGCCATCCAGAGCCTGACGCGCGAGATAGGTATAGCAACGACTCAGCGCATCGGGTGGACTGAATCGGTCGATGAATTCGAGCCGGTCGGCTAACAGATGATCGGGCGAGTCACCACTCTGACATTCATAGGCTATCTCCGCCAGCAGCGGCGCCAGCGTCGCGCCACTGGTCGACTGGGTACCGGTATAACATTCAGCCTGGCGCAACGTTTTCTCTGCGTACCACCCGGCTTTACCCAGATCGCCCTGACAAAGATGGCACTGGGCAATGATAAAAGCGCGATAAACCGAGACAAACAGATTATCTAAAGGACTTTCCGGAGAGGGCATATGCTGTTGAACCTCCAGCGCATCGTGATAGCGCTGGTTAACAACATGGCAATAGCTGAGAATATTGCATATCAGACCATCAACCCAGGTGTCGCCGCAGGGCACTTCGGCCAGCAACGGCTGAACAATAGCCAGACTCTCCGGGATGTTTTCCGCAAAGGCTTCGCAAATTGCCCGCACAACCCGCAATTTACACCAGGTGCTGCGGGTTAAATCCTCACGATGATGAAGTACCATCTGATCGAGGTTATCAAGCAGCTGCCTCGACTCATCAAAGTGGAAATAATGCGCCAGTGCCCAGGCCAGATTAATTTGCAGGTCTATGCGCGAAGGATCGGTACTGGGCGGTAAATGATGCATCCATGAGATCAAGGTATCGATATCCCCTTCTTCCGCCAGTGACTGAGCGCTTGCGCCGTCCTGTACGGGGCTATGCACCGGCTTGCCTGCGCTGAGCGCATGGCGTACCGCTTCAGACCACAATTTCTGTTCGACGAACCAATGACTGGCTAATTCATGTAGCTGTTTGCGATCAATATCGTTGTTCTGCTGCAGCATGGTCCGAAGATTTTCCTGCAACAGAGGATGGTAGCGGAACCAGTAGCCTTGTTCGTCAAGGGCTGACAAAAAAAGGTTGTGTCGCTCAATCCATGTCAGCATCGCTTTACTATCATCTCGTCCTGTCACTGCGTTGCATAATTCGGCATTTAACCGACTGAGGAAGGACGTTTTTACCAGGAAATCGAGAACCTCTTCCGGCAGCGGATCCAGTACCACCTCTTTCAGATAGCGGGCAATGGACCGTGTTCCTCCATGCATATTGCGCAACAGATGCTCGGGATCATGCTGTAATTCTGCGGACAATGAAGCGATCTTCATCCCTGCAATCCAGCCCTCAGTCACGGACTGTAGCCGCTGTGCATGGTGGTTGCTGAGGGGTAGCGCAACCGTGCGGCTAAAATAGTGTTTTGTTTCTTCGAGCGTGAATTGCAGGTCTCGATCATAGATTTCCACCAGTTGGTCCTGGGCCTGCAGCTGGCTCAGCGCAAGATTCGGGTGGAAACGGCTGCCAATGATCAGATGCAAAGCGGCAGGCGCATGCTTGATTAAATACCCCAGCGCTTCATAGACCCCACGATCGTTAATCACGTGGAAGTCGTCGATGATCAGGTATACGTCATGCGGGCAATAGTGTAGCTGGTTAATGAGCCCGGCCAGCAGTTGCTCGGAGCTGGAGAGCTTCTGTTCTTCCATGTCACGCCAGAAATCGGCGTCCCAGTCAGCATAGAGTGGACGCAATGCTTGCAGCAGATAAGGAATAAACTGCCATACGTCATCATCATCCTCATCGAGGCTCAGCCAGGCGATACGTTCACCCTGGGCGACCATCTGCTGATGCCATTGCGCCAACAGCGTGGTTTTGCCAAATCCAGCGCCGGCGCAGACGACGCCCAACCGGCACTGCTGAACGGGACTGAGAAGCTGAAGAAGCCGGGGGCGCTCCAGCAATTGTATTGAGGAGCGAGGCGGGACGAATTTGGTCAGGATTAACGGCAAGCCTCGCGTCAGCCGCAATGGCCCGGAGACCAGTGAGGGTGATTGGCGACCTTCTAAATCCAATGGCTTCATCCGTGGTGTCTACTCGTTTTGTTTTTTTCAATTGTACGCCAGCCACCGGGATGACATGGGGCAGGCAAACTTTATGGCCACACAAAATTTAGAAAGTTTGACCTCAAGCATGAAAACCCCCACCTACCCCCCCATGAAGGTGGCTTCGCACTCTCTCTAACCGCTCGTAGATTCATTGCATGGGTGTGGCCAGGGTTATTCGCCCTGTCTGTTGGCCCCGCCTGGGTGACCTTTATTGAGGAGAATTAAACGATGCTCAGCAAACAGGCGTTATTGCAGGCTTACCGCAAGATGCGGGAGATCAGGACCTTTGAAGAGCGGTTGCATCAGGAAAATACCAGCGGTGATATTCCGGGCTTCATTCACCTTTATACCGGTGAGGAGGCCATCGCGGTGGGGGTCTGCGAAAATTTAACGAGCGCAGATTTCATTGGTTCAACACACCGTGGACATGGCCACTGTATTGCTAAAGGTTGTGACATTCACGGCATGATGGCCGAAATATTCGGTAAGGACAGCGGGTTATGTCGCGGTAAGGGTGGCTCGATGCACATTGCCGATCTGTCGAAAGGAATGCTGGGGGCGAACGCTATCGTTGGGGGAGCCCCTCCACTGGCCATCGGCGCCGCGCTAACGGCAAAAACGCTAAAAACCGGCAACGTCGGTGTCTCTTTTACGGGCGATGGGGGTTCTAATCAGGGCCTGGTCTTTGAAGCCATCAATATGGCCGTCGTGCTCCAGCTTCCAGCCGTCTTTATTTTCGAGAACAACGGTTACGGCGAAGGGACCGGCCATGACTACGCCGTGGGTGGGCGTGATATCGCCCGGCGCGCCGCTGGCTTCGGCCTGCCGGCAGTGACCGTCGATGGCACCGATTTCTTTGCCGTTTATGAGGCAACCTCAGAGGCGGTCAAGCGTGCGCGAGAAGGCGGTGGCCCAAGCGTCATTGAGGCCAAAGCCTTCCGCTGGCATGGTCATTTTGAGGGCGATCCCGCGCTATACCGCGCGGAAGGTGAAGTGCAACGCCTGCGTGAACAACATGATCCGCTGAAGATTTTCACCGCTAAGGTCAAGCAGCATATCACCCAGGAAGAACTGGCGGCGATTGACGAGGAAGTAGAAGCCCTGGTCAACGATGCCGTATTGAAGGCCCGCGCCGCTGCCTACCCGGCTCCGGAAGACCTGCTGACAGACGTGTACGTCTCATACTGAGGGTGATAACCATGACAATAAAAACCTATCGTGAAGCGGTCAAGGAAGCCCTGGCTCAGGAAATGGAGCGCGATGAACGCGTGGTACTCATCGGTGAAGACTTGCGTGGCGGTCATGGCGGAAATGCGCCCGAAGAGGCAAAGATTGAAGCCTTTGGCGGTGTGCTGGGTGTCACTAAAGGGCTGTGGACGCAGTTCGGCTCCGATCGGGTGATCGACACGCCCATTACCGAGTCAGCCATCATCGGTATGGCGGCCGGCGCCGCAGCGACGGGGCTGCGGCCGGTCGCGGAACTGATGTTCATGGATTTTTTTGGTGTGAGCCACGATGCACTGTATAACCAGGCGGCTAAGTTCCGCTACATGTTTGGTGGCAAAGCCAGAGCTCCGCTGGTAATGCGAGGGATGATCGGCGCAGGGTTTTCCGCCGCGGCCCAGCATTCACAGTCACCCTATAATATCTTTGCCACCACGCCTGGACTGAAAGTGGTGGTGCCCTCGACGCCTTATGACGTCAAGGGTCTGTTAATCCAGTCCATTCGCGACGACGACCCGGTGGTATTCTGCGAGCATAAAATGCTGTACGACCTCAAGGGCGAGGTACCGGACGAGATCTATACCATCCCGCTAGGTGTAGCCAACTACACGCGCGAAGGAGAGGACGTCACCATCATTGCGTTGTCGGCAATGGTACATAAAGCAAACCAGGTGGCGGACAAACTGGCCAGAGAGGGGATCTCGGTCGAGGTGGTCGACCCGCGAACCATTTCACCGCTGGATGAGGAAGGGATTCTGGAATCGGTGGCTTCCACGGGGCGGGTAGTGATTGTCGACGAATCCGCTGCACGCTTCGGTTTTGCTCATGATGTCGCGGCGCTAATTGCGTCCCAGGCATTCCATTTCCTCAAAGCGCCTGTTCTGCTGGTGACGCCGCCACACACGCCGGTCCCGTTCTCCCCTGCTCTCGAAAAACTCTGGATCCCTGGCGTTGAACGTATCGAAGCCGCCGTCCGTCAAGTGCTGGAGGATTAACCTATGAGCGAAATCAAGACGCTTGAAATGCCAAAGTGGGGGCTTTCCATGGAGGAAGGCTTGCTCGCTCGATGGGCAATCCAGGAGGGTGACGATTTCACCAGAGGGCAGGAAATCTGTGAGATTGAAACCAGTAAAATCGTCAATGTGCTGGAGGCACCTTTTGCCGGTACATTACGCCGGATAATCGCCCGGGAGGGTGAGACGCTTCAGGTTGGCGCCGTGCTGGCTCTGGTGGCTGACGCTTCGGTCAGCGATGCTGAACTGGACGAATTCGCTGCCAGTCTGGCTACAGTAAAACCCGCAGCCCCTGGCCCGGAGGCTGCCGCGCCGGACGTAGCGGCACAGGCAGGCGGTAAGCCACCTTCCGTTGTTTCGCCGCCATCCAACAGTCCGGAGCCCCCTATTGGGCAGACCGTCATTCCCGTCAGTCTGCAAGGCGTGACTGATGTGACTCAGGTTAATGCCACGCCCCATGCGTTACGACTGTCTGCCCGCTGGGGTGTCGACCTGAAAAAGGTCCGCGGCAGCGGACGCGGGGATCGTATCTCTGTTTCTGATCTGGAAAGCGCGATCGTTGCCGCCGGCGGTCGCCTGGCCTCTCCGACGCCACCCGTTCGTCGCAGCAAAGCGCCCCGCTCGCATGCCGATGATAGCCAGGTATCGGCCACCCCGCTGGCGCGCCGCCTGGCCGGCAAGCTGGGTATCAACTTGCATGACTGCCGAAGCAGCGGTTCACGCGGTCGGGTGAGTCGCGATGATGTGCTGGCTGCGTCGTTGTTGCTCGACGGGCCCCCGCAGACCAGCCCTGTGCAGGAGAGTGCCCCGACATCCTTTGAGAGCATCCCCATGTCCGGTATGCGGCGGGCTATCGCTTCTCGCTTGCAAACCTCTAAGCAACAGTCTCCCCATTTCCGTTTGAGTGTCGATATCGATCTGGAACGACTGTTAGCGTTTCGTCAGGAAATTAACCGCGAAGTACCCGGTGTCAAGATTTCGGTTAACGACCTGCTGGTGAAAGCTTGTGCCCTGGCGCTGGTGGCCGTGCCAGACGTCAACATCCAGTTTGATGAAGCGACACAAAGTATCCGCCGCTTTGTGGATGCCGACATTTCAGTGGCCGTTGCGCTGCCTGACGGGCTAATTACCCCCATTGTTCGCTCGGCGAACCGGAAATCGATCAGCGACATATCGGCCGAAATTCACGCCCTGGTGACCAGGGCCAAAGCGGGCACGCTGAAGCCGGAAGAGTTCCAGGGGGGGACCTTTAGCGTGTCAAATCTGGGGATGCTCGGCATCCGGCAGTTTGACGCCATCATCAATCCACCGCAAAGCGCAATCCTCGCCATTGGCACCGGCGAGATGCGGGCGGTAGTACGCGACGGGCAAATCGTCGCGCGCCACCAAGTGACGGTATCGCTATCCTGCGATCACCGGGTCATCGATGGGGCGGCAGGTGCAGCTTTTCTCCGGGAACTCAAGCGACTGACTGAAACCCCAACCCTGATGTTTATCCAGGAGACGAGCTATGCACGATAATTACGATGTGCTGATCATCGGCGGGGGGCCTGGGGGGTATGTGGCCGCCATCCGTGCCGGCCAGCTAGGTCTTCGTACCGCCTTAGTGGAAAAACAACATCTGGGCGGCATCTGCCTGAACTGGGGATGCATTCCAACCAAGGCGCTGTTGCATGGCGCTGAGGTCGCGCACAGTATCACCCATGCCAGTCAGCTGGGTATCAGCGTGGGTGAGGTGAATGTCGATCTGCAGAAACTGGTGCAGTTTAGCCGTGCCGTTTCGCAACAGCTCACCGGCGGGGTTGAGTATCTGTTGAAGAAAAATGGCGTGAGGGTGATTGATGGTACCGCGCGGCTGCTCGGTAAGGGACAAATAACGGTAGCGGATGCCCAGGGGGAAGCGCACGATTACCGGGCCGATCACGTGATCCTGGCCACGGGCGCCCGACCACGCGCATTACCAGGCATAGAGCCAGATGGCGAACATATCTGGACCTATTACGAGGCACTACAGCCTAAGCGATTGCCCAGGTCGCTATTAATCATCGGTTCAGGCGCGATTGGCGTCGAGTTCGCCAGCCTTTATAACGATCTGGGCTGTAAAGTGACGCTGGTCGAGCTAGCGTCGCAGATTTTGCCAGTGGAAGATGCCGAAGTGTCAGCGGCGGTGCGTAAGTCATTCGAAAAGCGCGGGATTCAGGTCCATACCCAGACCCAGGTAACGCAAGTACAGCTCACCGATACCGGGGTGCGCTGTACAATGAAAAATACGAGCGCCGAATCTTTCCTGGAAGTCGAACGTGTGCTGCTGGCGGTTGGCGTACAGCCGAATATTGAAGATCTGGGGCTGGAAGCACTGGGCGTCGAGTTAGACCGCGGTTTTATCAAGACGGACGCGGCTTGTCGCACTAACGTATTTGGGCTTTATGCCATCGGCGATGTAGCCGGCCCGCCGTGTCTGGCGCACAAGGCCAGCCACGAAGGCGTGATCTGCATTGAGACACTGGCTGGTGTCGAAGGCACCCACCCGCTTGATCGCGACTATGTGCCCGGTTGCACTTATGCCCGGCCCCAGGTTGCCAGTCTCGGCCTGACGGAATCGACGGCCCTGGCCAGGGGACGGCCCGTCAGGATCGGTAAGTTCTCTTATCAGAGCAATGGTAAGGCGCTGGCCAGCGGCGAGACAGAGGGTTTTGTGAAGACCATTTTCGATGCTGAAACCGGCGAGTTGCTGGGCGCGCATATGGTTGGCGCACAGGTCACGGAACAGATCCAGGGGTTTGGCATCGCCCGTCACCTGGAGGCCACAGATGAAAGTCTCCTGTCGATGATCTTTGCGCATCCGACACTTTCCGAAGCGATGCATGAGTCAATCCTCGCGGCCTGCGACCAACCGTTGCATCAATAAAAAATAAGGGAGGCGATAGCGTCGTGATACGGAGTAAGTTGCCCGTTATCCCTCCTGTATTTTCCTTGAACGTTCGATAAGGTAACAGCCCGTCGTTAGGTAAGTATCCCGCATCATTGATCTCCAGCCACTGGCAGTCATCTCACTTTATTGAAAATGAGCAGGACTAACGCAAGGCAAATGGCGCTACCGACAAATGCGGTGATGAAGGAATTCACCAATGAGCTGCTGTAACGAAATAAAAGCGTCATTGCGGATTCATTCCGTCAAGACTTGCTTATTTGTTCGTTACGAACATTTTAATACCTGGGGAATAGCACATAGCCGCTAACCTGTCTTTATTATTGCCACGCAACCTCATCTCTGTTGCCCTTACTGACGTTGCACTCGTTGCACATGATTTGCAGATTGGCAATATCGAGGGCTAAATGCGGGTAAAGAGAACGCGGTTTTATATGATCAACGTGCATCACCATCCCGTCACTGGCGCCGCGCCCGCATACGCAACATTTATTGCCGTAGCGCTGGAACGCCTGGTAACGTAAACGCCGCCACTCCCTTGAGCGGTAGAATGTCTCAGCCTCTTTAGCAGCTTGCTGCCGCTGCGCCTGCTCACGTCGGAACTGTTCGAATAAAACGACATGCCCTTCAGCTTTAGGGTAATTTCCCCAGGCATCCGTCGCTGGTGTCGTGTCGGGTTTCTCCTGTACCTTCACCGAGTCTTGAGGATAGAGTTTGCTCGTAACCTTTTGTACCAGCTTGAAAAGTATCCATACGACTACGGCCAGAATAACTAACGTTTCCACTCCCTCGCCTTATTCTCGTTCAAAGATGATTGCTGCATTATTTTATACAAGCGCCATATTGATGGTCATTATACCTTTGTAGGGATGAATTCGCGTTATCGCAAGGGGATAACATGCTTCCCCACAACATATACACCGCTGTACCACTCATCTTTTCCCCCTCACGTTTTCAACCCAACCTGCTATGCTCCTTCTTTCCCTGTTCTCTGGAGATCTCAATGCTGACCATCTGGGGCCGAAAAACCTCCTCTAACGTGCAGGCGCTGATGTGGTGTGTTGGCGAGCTTGGGCTGGACTATCTCCGGTTCGACGTGGGGCATCGCTATGGTGGTACCGACAGCGAGGCGTTTTATCAGCTCAATCCCAATCGCACGGTGCCAGTGCTGCAGGATGGCGATAATCCGCCGCTGTGGGAAACGGGCGCGATCCTTCGCTATTTAGCCAGTCGCTACGCCGATGACGCCTTCTGGCCGGGCGATCTGCTGGCCCGCACTGAGGTTGATCGCTGGGCCGAGTGGTCAAAGCAGAATATTGCCCTCGGCTTTACGGCGCCAGTGTTCTGGCGCGTGGTGCGCACGCCCGCCGCCGAGCGGGATCCGCAGGCCATCGCCGCGGCGGTGACGGCCCTGGAGAAAAAGCTGGCGATTGCCGAGGCACGTCTCGCCGGCAGTCGCTATCTGGTGGGCGATACGTTCACCCTGGCCGACATCCAGTTTGGCCATGTGCTGTACCGCTACTTTGCCATCGACATCACCCGTCATTCCCTCCCCCATCTGGCGGCTTACTATGCACGGCTAACCGAACGGCCTGCCTTTCGCCAGCACGTCATGGTCAGCTACGACGAACTGAAGGTCTGAAGATGGTCGGTAGCGCCTCCTGACGCTACCGACATACCGGTTAACGCGCCATCAGGACAAACACGCCCCAGCCGAGATATTCCCGGGTCCAGGTGACATGGTGCAGCGGCGCGGTGGTCAACTGCTGGCGAACCTCCGGCGCGAAGTCATCGTGCGGATTGGCCTCCAGCCAGCGGCGCATCGTCAGCCATTTCGCCGCTTCATAACGATCCCAGCCCTCCTGGTCGGCCAGCACCATCTCCACCACGTCATAGCCCAGTTCACCAAAGTGGGCGACCAGCGCCGGCAGCGTCAGGAAGTCATCGGGAGTCTGCGCGCCGCAGGCAACCGCCTCTTCCGCCGTGGCCGGACGTTTACGCCACCATGGCTCGCCGATCAGCAGCATGCCGCCGGGCCGCAGGCTCTGCTTCAGCAGCGCAATCGTGCCGGCCACCCCGCCGCCGATCCACGTGGCCCCCACGCAGGCGGCAATATCGCACGGCTGGCTGGCGACGTATCCGCTGGCATCCTGATGCACAAAGGTTACCCGGTCGCTTACCCCGAGCGCTTCTGCACGGGCGGTCGCCTGCTGGCTGAACAGCAGGCTCATGTCCACGCCGGTGCCGACGATCTGATGATCGCGCGCCCAGCTACAGAGCATCTCGCCGGAGCCGCTGCCGAGGTCAAGAATGCCGGTGCCCGGCGCCATCCGCAGCGCCCGTCCCAGGGTGGCGTACTTTTCAGGGGTAAAAGGGTTATGAATACGGTGTTCGCTTTCACTGATAGTAAAAATGCGAGGGATATCGATCATGGGTGTTTCTCCTTGAGAGCCATACGCCCGGGCAGCGACCCTGCCCGGGTCGCTGTATCAGCGGTTGTCCGCCTGCGCGCGAACGTTATTCAAACCAGTGGTGTTGATCCGGTACGGCTGGCCGTTCACCGACTTAATCAGCTTTTTGGTTTTGAGCTTTTTGAAGACCGCGAGGGTGCAGTCGTTCAGCAACAGTCCTTCCCGGGTGTAGCATTCGACGGCGGTAATGCGGCCGGAGGTATCGCGGACGTGCGCAATACGGCCACCTTTGGCGAGAACGTGTAAGGTCCGTTGTTCCTGACGGGATAAATTCATACTGAAACCTGTTCATTATCATATGCGAAAACATGCCTACACCCGCAGGTGTGTGCGTAAGGTTTAAGCGCAGCGATAATCAGTCCGGCCTGGGCAGGTCGGGGAACTGATTATCTGATAATGACATTCTCCAGCATCGAAGCCTCGGTAAGCATTGAAAGGTATTAACGCGCTGAATACTAACACCCTCAGTTCATAAGGGTATGGCGCAGATTAAAAACTGTGACCGGTATTACGATTTCCCCTCAGCCTCCCCCGCATTTTGCGCTTTCCGCCACCCGCTCTGTTCCTCAAGGTTAACCACCACCTTATCTCCCTCCCGCATTGTTAAATAATTGTTGTCAGATCACAAAATAGAAACAAAAAGGCCATTTCGTACGCATTTTATAAAAATGTAGATATTTTTAATTTATGGCTACGAAATGAACATCACCCTGACCTTACAGCGAGGAACGATCCTGATGAACGCCCTGACCGCAGTAAAACCGACACCCGCGCCGTTAGCCCAGCCATATCCGGGCTTTTCCATTGCCCCTTCCGCACAGTCGCCGCGCCTGCTGGAGCTCACCTTTTC
The DNA here is from genome assembly GCF_002837615.1 of Klebsiella sp. X1-16S-Nf21. NCBI lineage: Bacteria > Pseudomonadati > Pseudomonadota > Gammaproteobacteria > Enterobacterales > Enterobacteriaceae > Klebsiella > Klebsiella sp. X1-16S-Nf21. Next base: position 16,213 of record NZ_PJDK01000031.1, on the reverse strand, counting down.
CGCCGAAACAACCACGCAGTTCCTGCAGCAGGTCGCGCAGTGGCCGGTGCAGGCGCTGGAGTACAAATCTTTCTTACGCTTCCAGGTCGGCAAGATCCTCGACGATCTGTGCGGCAATCAGCTGCAGCCGTTGCTGATCAAAACATTGCTCGATCGTGCGGAAGGCGCGCTGCTGATCAACGGCGAAGGGATCGATAACGTCAGCCAGGCCGAGGAGATGGTCAAGCTGGCCACCGCCGTCGCCCATCTGATTGGCCGTTCCAACTTCGACGCCATGAGCGGTCAGTATTACGCTCGCTTTGTGGTGAAAAATGTCGATAACTCCGACAGCTACCTGCGCCAGCCGCACCGGGTGATGGAGCTGCACAACGACGGCACCTACGTCGAAGAGCAAACCGACTACGTGTTAATGATGAAGATCGACGAGCAGAACATGCAGGGCGGTAATTCCCTGCTGCTGCATCTCGACGACTGGGAGCATCTCGACGAATTTTTCCGCGACCCGCTGGCTCGCCGCCCAATGCGCTGGGCCGCGCCGCCGAGCAAAAACGTCAGCAAGGATGTTTTCCACCCGGTGTTCGACGTCGATTCGCTGGGCCGTCCGGTAATGCGCTATATCGACCAGTTCGTCCAGCCGAAAGATTTTGAAGAAGGCACCTGGCTGAGCCGCCTTTCCGACGCGCTGGAAACCAGCAAAAACATCCTTTCAATACCGGTGCCGGTGGGCAAATTCCTGCTGATTAACAACCTGTTCTGGCTGCACGGCCGCGACCGGTTTACGCCGCACCCGGACCTGCGCCGCGAACTGATGCGCCAGCGCGGCTACTTTGCGTATTCCACGAATCATTACCAGACTCATCAATAAGGGTTCTCAGGCGAAGGAATTGAGCGGATGTATGATTTCGTGATTATCGGCGGCGGCATCATCGGCATGTCGACCGCCATGCAGTTAATTGAGATTTACCCGGACGCCCGCATTGCGCTGCTGGAAAAAGAGACCGGTCCGGCCTGCCATCAGACTGGCCACAACAGCGGCGTGATCCACGCCGGGGTGTATTACACCCCCGGCAGCCTCAAGGCGCAGTTTTGCCTCGCCGGCAACCGCGCCACCAAAGCGTTTTGCGAGCAGAACGGCATCCGCTATGACGTCTGCGGCAAAATGCTGGTCGCCACCTCGCCGCTGGAGATGGAGCGGATGCGCGCCCTGTGGGATCGCACCGCCGCCAACGGCCTGCAGCGCGAGTGGCTAAGCGCCGGGGAGCTACGCGAGCGCGAACCGAACATTACCGGGCTCGGCGGGATCTTCGTCCCTTCCAGCGGCATCGTCAGCTACCGCGACGTGGCGGCGGCGATGGCGAAGATCTTCGAATCAAAAGGCGGAACGATCGTCTACGACGCCGAAGTCAGTGCCCTGAAAGAACATGCCAGCGGCGTGGTGATCCGCACCCGCCAGGGCGGAGAATATGAGGCCTCGACGCTGATCGCCTGTTCGGGCTTGATGGCCGATCGGCTGGTGAAAATGCTCGGCGTCGATCCCGGCTTTATCATCTGTCCGTTCCGCGGCGAATATTTTCAATTGGCGCCGCAGCACAACCAGATCGTCAACCATCTGATCTATCCGATCCCCGATCCGGCGATGCCGTTCCTCGGCGTCCACCTGACCCGCATGATCGACGGCAGCGTCACCGTCGGCCCCAACGCCGTGCTGGCTCTGAAGCGCGAAGGCTACCGCAAGCGCGATATCTCGCTGGCCGATACCCTGGAGATCCTCACCTCGCCCGGCATCCGCCGGGTACTGCAAAACAACCTGCGCTCCGGACTGGGCGAAATGAAGAATTCGCTGTGCAGAAGCGGCTATCTGCGGCTGGTGCAGAAATACTGCCCGAGCCTGACGCTGAGCGATTTACGCCCGTGGCCCGCCGGCGTGCGGGCGCAGGCGGTATCGCCGCAGGGCAAACTGATCGACGATTTTCTCTTCGTCACCACCGCGCGTTCGATACATACCTGCAATGCGCCATCGCCGGCGGCCACCTCCGCTATCCCGATCGGCGCGCACATCGTCAGCAAGGTGCAGACCCTGCTGGAAAGCCAGAGCAATCCCGGACGCACGCTGCGTGCGGCACGTAGCGTGGAGACACTACACGCCGCTTTTACCCGTTAACCCCCTTAAGACAGGAAGCGATTATGCAACTCAACGATATGACACTGTTTCGCCAGCAGGCGCTGATCGATGGTCAGTGGCGCGATGCGCCCAACGGCGATATGATTGCGGTGACCAACCCGGCCAACGGCGAGCAGCTCGGCAGTGTGCCGAAAATGGGCGCCGACGAAACCCGCGAAGCAATTGAAGCCGCCAATCGCGCCCTTCCCGCCTGGCGTGCCCTGACCGCCAAAGAGCGGGCGAATATTCTGCGCCGCTGGTTCGATCTTATGATGGAGAATCAGGACGATCTCGCCCGCCTGATGACCCTCGAGCAGGGAAAACCGCTGGCGGAAGCCAAAGGCGAAATCAGCTACGCCGCCTCCTTTATTGAGTGGTTCGCCGAAGAAGGTAAGCGCATTTACGGCGATACCATTCCCGGCCATCAGGCCGACAAACGCCTGCTGGTGATTAAGCAGCCCATCGGCGTTACCGCCGCCATCACCCCGTGGAACTTCCCGGCGGCGATGATCACCCGCAAAGCGGGCCCGGCGCTGGCCGCAGGCTGCACCATGGTCCTGAAACCGGCCAGCCAGACGCCGTTTTCAGCGCTGGCGCTGGCCGAACTGGCCAATCGCGCCGGGATCCCCGCCGGGGTGTTCAACGTGGTCACCGGTTCCGCCGGGGCCGTCGGCGGCGAACTGACCAGCAACCCGCTGGTGCGCAAGCTCTCCTTTACCGGCTCGACCGAGATTGGCCGCCAGCTGATGGAGCAGTGCGCGAAAGACATCAAAAAAGTCTCCCTGGAACTCGGCGGCAACGCGCCGTTTATCGTCTTTGATGATGCCGACCTTGATAAAGCCGTCGAAGGGGCGCTGGCGTCGAAGTTCCGCAACGCCGGGCAGACCTGCGTCTGCGCCAACCGACTGTACGTCCAGGACGGGGTGTATGACCGTTTCGCTGAAAAACTGCAGCAGGCGGTGGAAAAACTGCGCATCGGCGACGGCCTGCAGGATGGCGTCACCACCGGCCCGCTGATCGACGAGAAAGCCGTCACCAAAGTTGAAGAACATATTGCCGACGCCATCGCCAAAGGCGCGAAAGTCGTCACCGGCGGCAAACCGCACGCCCTGGGCGGCAACTTCTTCCAGCCGACCATCCTGGTCAACGTTCCCGACAGCGCCAAAGTGGCGAAAGAGGAGACCTTCGGCCCGCTGGCGCCGCTGTTCCGCTTTAAGGATGAAGCCGACGTCATTGCCCAGGCCAACGATACCGAATTCGGCCTCGCCGCCTATTTCTACGCCCGCGATCTGAGCCGCGTCTTCCGCGTCGGCGAAGCGCTGGAATACGGCATTATCGGGATTAACACCGGCATTATCTCCACCGAAGTCGCCCCGTTCGGCGGCGTCAAGGCCTCCGGCCTCGGCCGCGAAGGGTCGAAGTACGGCATCGAAGATTACTTAGAAATCAAATATATGTGTATTGGCCTTTAACAGGAGCGATGGATGAACAGCAATAAAGCAATGATGGCGCGTCGCAGCGATGCGGTCCCGCGCGGCGTCGGCCAGATCCACCCTATCTTCGCCGAACGCGCGGAGAACTGCCGGGTGTGGGACGTCGAAGGCCGGGAATATCTCGATTTTGCCGGCGGTATCGCGGTGCTCAATACCGGCCATCTGCATCCGCAGGTTGTCGCCGCCGTCGAAGACCAGCTGAAAAAGCTATCTCATACCTGCTTCCAGGTACTGGCCTACGAGCCCTATCTGGCGCTGTGCGAAAAGATGAACCAGAAGGTGCCCGGTGATTTCGCCAAGAAAACCCTGCTGGTCACCACCGGGTCGGAAGCGGTGGAGAACGCGGTGAAAATCGCCCGCGCGGCAACCGGGCGCAGCGGCGCCATCGCCTTCACCGGCGCCTATCACGGCCGTACCCATTACACCCTGTCGCTAACAGGGAAAGTGAACCCGTACTCCGCCGGTATGGGGTTAATGCCGGGCCACGTCTATCGCGCCCTCTACCCGTGCGCGCTGCACGGCGTCAGTGATGACGAGGCGATCGCCAGCATCCATCGCATCTTCAAAAATGACGCCGCGCCGGAAGATATCGCCGCCATCATTATCGAGCCGGTGCAGGGTGAAGGCGGATTCTATGCCGCCTCCCCGGCCTTTATGCAGCGCCTGCGCGCCCTGTGCGACGAGCACGGCATTATGCTCATCGCCGATGAGGTCCAAAGCGGCGCGGGCCGTACCGGCACGCTGTTCGCCATGGAGCAGATGGGCGTGGCGGCGGATATCACCACCTTCGCCAAATCCATCGCCGGCGGTTTCCCGCTGGCGGGCGTCACCGGGCGGGCGGAGGTGATGGATGCCATCGCCCCCGGCGGACTCGGCGGCACCTACGCTGGCAACCCCATCGCCTGCGCCGCCGCCCTGGCGGTATTACAGATTTTCGAGCAGGAGAACCTGCTGGAAAAAGCCAACCAGCTTGGCGACACCCTGCGCCAGGGCCTGCTGGCGATTGCAGAAGATCATCCGGAGATCGGTGACGTTCGCGGCCTGGGGGCGATGATCGCCATTGAGCTGTTTGAAGAGGGCGACCGCAGCAAGCCTAACGCCAGGCTGACGGCGGATATCGTCGCCCGCGCCCGCGACAAAGGCCTGATCCTGCTCTCCTGCGGGCCGTACTACAACGTGCTGCGCATCCTGGTGCCGCTGACCATTGAAGAGGCGCAGATCGAGCAGGGTCTCAAGATCATCGCCGACTGCTTTACCGAGGCGAAACAGGCATAGAACAGAACACATGCGGAAGCGAAGTACGTTCGTAAGGGAATGAAGACGAGACCTGCAAAACAACAATAATACGCGTGCCCCGGCGCGGGAATGTCGGGGCGCTCTCCCAGGTGACACACTTCGAGAGGGTAAATGATGGGGCAACTGTCGCAATCACAGGATTTAGGGGCGGGACTGAAGTCGCGCCACGTCACGATGTTATCTATCGCCGGGGTGATCGGCGCGAGTTTATTTGTCGGCTCCAGCGTCGCCATTGCCGAAGCGGGCCCGGCGGTGCTGCTGGCCTATCTGTTTGCCGGGCTGCTGGTGGTGATGATTATGCGTATGCTGGCCGAAATGGCCGTCGCCACGCCGGATACTGGCTCCTTTTCCACCTACGCCGACAAAGCCATCGGCCGCTGGGCGGGGTATACCATCGGCTGGCTGTACTGGTGGTTCTGGGTACTGGTTATTCCGCTGGAAGCCAATATCGCGGCGATTATTCTGCATTCGTGGGTGCCGGGCGTCCCTGTGTGGTTGTTCTCCCTGGTCATCACTCTCGCCCTCACCGGCAGTAACCTGCTGAGCGTCAAGAACTACGGCGAATTCGAGTTCTGGCTGGCGCTGTGCAAAGTGATCGCTATTCTGGCGTTTATCGTACTGGGCGCGGTCGCCATTACCGGTTTTTATCCCTATGCCGAGGTCAGCGGCATTTCGCGGCTGTGGGACCACGGCGGCTTTATGCCGAACGGCTTCGGCGCGGTGCTGAGCGCGATGCTGATCACCATGTTCTCTTTTATGGGCGCGGAGATCGTCACCATTGCCGCCGCCGAATCGGACACGCCGGATAAACACATCGTCCGCGCCACCAACTCGGTGATCTGGCGTATCTCTATTTTTTATCTGTGCTCGATCTTTATCGTCGTCGCCCTCATCCCATGGAATATGCCGGGGCTGAAGAGCATCGGTTCCTACCGCTCGGTGCTCGAGCTGCTGCATATTCCCTACGCGAAGCTGATTATGGACGGTGTGATCCTCCTGTCGGTCACCAGCTGTCTGAACTCGGCGCTGTATACCGCCTCGCGGATGCTCTACTCCCTGAGCCGTCGCGGCGATGCGCCGGCCATCATGGGCCGGACCAACCGCAGCAAAACTCCGTACGTGGCGGTGCTGCTCTCCACCGGCGCGGCGTTCCTCACCGTGGTGGTGAACTACTATGCGCCCGCGAAGGTGTTTAAATTCCTCATCGACAGCTCTGGCGCCATCGCCCTGCTGGTCTATCTGGTGATCGCCGTTTCACAACTGCGGATGCGCAAAATCCTTCAGGCGCAAGGCGGCGAGATCCGTCTGAGAATGTGGCTCTATCCGTACCTGACCTGGCTGGTGATCGCCTTTATCACCTTCGTGCTGGTGGTGATGCTGTTCCGTCCGGCGCAGCAGCTGGAGGTGATCTCTACCGGCCTGTTAGCATTGGGAATTATTTGTACAGTCCCGATTATGTCGCGCTGGAAAAAGCTGGTATTGTGGCAAAAACTGCCGCTGCAAAATACGCGTTAACCCTGTTCCCGGCGCCCGCCGGGAAGAGTATTCAGGAGTAAGAACATGACCGCCATTCCCCAGGCGACGGCCATTGACGGGTACCGTTGGCTGAAAAACGACATCATCCGCGGGGTCTACCAACCCGATGAGAAGCTGCGAATGAGCCTGCTGACGTCGCGCTATGAGCTCGGCGTCGGGCCGCTGCGGGAGGCGCTCTCGCAGCTGGTGGCGGAAAGGCTGGTGACGGTGGTTAATCAGAAAGGCTATCGGGTGGCGCCCATGTCGGAGCAGGAGCTTCTCGATATCTTCGACGCGCGCGCCAATATGGAAGCCATGCTGGTGCGCCTCGCCATCGAACGCGGCGGCGACGAGTGGGAAGCCGAGCTGCTGGCCCGCGCCCATCTGCTCAACAAGCTGGAGTCCTGTGACGCCAGTGAGCGCTTACTCGATGAATGGGACCAGCGCCATCAGGCGTTTCACACCGCCATCGTCGCCGGCTGCGGCTCCCAGTATCTGCTGCAGATGCGCGAAAGGCTGTTCGATCTGGCGGCGCGCTACCGTTTCATCTGGCTGCGCACCACCGTGCTGTCGGTGGAGATGCTGGAAGACAAACATGTTCAACACCAGACCCTGCTGGACGCCATTCTGGCGCGCGATGCCGAACGAGCCAGCGCGCTGATGCGCGAGCACTTACTGACCCCTATCCCGATTATTCAACAGGCGATGGCTGGCAAGCTGTCGCCGCAGGCAGGGTGAGTCAGATGGTGGGGTTGAAATTACGGGTATGGCGGCACGCTCCTCCACGCCGCACGGGCGTGGAGAAATCGTATCCGTAGATCAATCAGGCCCGCAGGCGAACCGGTTCGCTGAAATCGTCGGCCGGTTCCAGCTTCAGATTAAAGGTGGTCAGCAGTGCTGCCGCGCGCTCGTGGAACTCGCGTAGCGTTTTTTCCAGTCTCTCGCTCACTTCCGGGTCGTCAATGTCGACCGCCTGCCATGAACCTTCTTTATTGAACAGGCCAAACTGGTAGCTATAGGTGAAACGTGACTCTTGTGCTTCCATTTCCATCCACCAGCCCCAGAATTCACGCTTCTCCGGTGCGGGCTTAACATTGACGCAAACTGCCAGGCAATCGAAAAAGAAACGGTTGTCATGGCACTGCTCTTCGCGAATGTAAGGCCCTAGCGCCGTGAATTTCTTGATCAACTTACTTTTCAGGTGTCCACTTGGTAACGTCATTGCGATCTCCTTTAGTGATGCAACTGTTTTACCAAACCAATAGAATTTAGCAATAAATTAACCAAATCTATGATTGATCCAGCGGGCGATCTGTCGCAATGCGTGATCAAAATTGCGATACACCGGGTTAAACGGGATCTCCAGCAGTTTGCCATCGGCAGATGACGAAGTGATTAACCGCGACTCCTCTTCGGGGCTGAACGGATCGTCCTTCCAGAAGCCGGAAAGCATCGGCGTCGGGCAACGGCGCCCCAGCAGTCCCTGGGTTTTTAACGAGTAGCGGTTGAGCTCCACGCGCAGCGCTTCATCGGACGCGTCATGCATACCCAGCCGCGAGGCCAGCACGTCAAGATACATCTCCGGCACGCGCCCCTGATGCAGGGGATCCACCAGCAGACCATGAACGACCGGGCCCAGACACGCCACAGCCTTCAGCCGCTGCGGCTCCAGGTAACCCAGACGGACCGCGATATTGGCGCCAAAGCGGAAGCCAAAGGCCGCGACCCGGGTATGATCGACCCACGGTACATTTTCCAGATGGCGCAGCGCGTGCTGGTGCAGCAGGCTGGTGTCCTGATTCAGCGTCCATTTTGACGAGAAGCCGATGGAAGGCATATCGATCGTCAGCATGGCAATACCGAGCGGTGAGAAGTAGTTCTCATACAGGTTGTAATAATCCGTCTGCAGTGAGTCCAGGCCCCCGCACATCAGCACCGTCGGAAACGGCCCATCGCCTTTTGGCATATGCAAAAAGCCGGTTATTGGCGAACCGCCAGGGATGGTGAACTCCAGTTCGCGCAGCGAGCCCGGCAGCCGCTGGGCGGCCTCTTCATACGCCCGGTTGGCTAAAGCCTGCGCCTGTTCGGCCAGCTCATCGCCTTTAATATGCGGATAAGCGGCAATGCTATACAGGTTCGATGCATGCAACCAGTGGCGGCCGCTCAGCAAAGGATCGGCTTCCTGCCCGGCCTTTTGTTGCCACTGCATGGCCTCTTTCGCCCACTCAAAGATCCAGTTGCCGCCGCGATAGCCGATAACGGTATCGAACAGTTCTGGATCCGTTCGTTCGGCCTCGCTCATCACAATGCGCGCTTGCACATCGAGGATCTCCTGCGGGGTCACGCCGCGCCAGATCCACATCAAACGGTTGATCAGACGGTACCAGTGATCGACGTGATTGCCGCTCAGCGCCGACTGCATCGCCTGCGGTTTTCCGGCGGAAAACCGACGCACCAGCGTAGAGGTTTCGGGATGTTTGAAGCGGGGTTTAAACAGCGTTTCGCTGAGGTTAGCCTGTGACATGTGCAGCCTCCGTCGTAGTGCCACTCCTGTTATTGTAACCTGCTAAAGGATAAAAAAAACCACGCCCGGCAAGCCGGGCGTGGTAAATAGCACTGTCCTGAAGAATTAACGACCTGCGATAGGCGGTACAAACACCACGCCCATATCCCACGGCTGTTCAATCCAGGTGTCCTGCGGAATATCCACAACGTAATCGTCCACCAGCGGGCGGCCTGCCGGCTTGGCGAAAATGGTGACAAAGTGTGCTTTTGGATACATTTCGCGGATCGCCACGGCGGTACCGCCGGTATCCACCAGATCGTCGATAACGATAAAGCCTTCGCCATCGCCTTCCGCGCGTTTCAGCACTTTCAGCTCGCGCTGGTTATCATGGTCGTAGCTGGAGATGCATACGGTATCAACATGACGAATGCCCAGTTCACGCGCCAGTAAGGCTCCCGGTACCAGTCCACCGCGGCTGACGGCAATAATGCCTTTCCATTGCTCAACCGGCAGCAGACGGCTGGCCAGTTTGCGGGCGTGAATCTGCAACATGTCCCAGGTGACGACGTATTTTTCGCTCATGTGAAGTGTCCCAGCCTGTGTAATACGGCTTAAATAATGTTCGAGGGGGAAAATGGTTGCGCGAGATTATAGAGATCTGACGCACTAAAAACCAGTGTTAAGCGGTTTGCGCAACGCTTTTTGCGTTGTTTACACTACCTGCGGCGGTGGAAAGTGGTATTCTCAACCCCATCGCGCAAGCCCGGGCTTGTTGTGTATTTTAACGCTAACCCTCGTCCTGCAACCGCTGTATGCAGGAGTCTGTAAGGAGACTTACCGTGTCTGAACTGTCTCAACTATCCCCGCAGCCGCTTTGGGATATTTTTGCCAAGATTTGCTCCATCCCGCACCCGTCCTATCACGAAGAACAGCTCGCCGAGCACATTATGGGTTGGGCAAAAGAAAAAGGCTTACACGCGGAACGTGACCAGGTTGGCAACATTCTGATTCGTAAAGGCGCGACTGCCGGTATGGAAAACCGCAAGCCGGTAGCGCTGCAGGCGCACCTCGATATGGTGCCGCAGAAAAACAATGATACCGTCCACGACTTCGCCAAAGATCCGATCCAGCCGTACATTGACGGCGAATGGGTGAAAGCGCGCGGCACCACGCTGGGCGCGGATAACGGCATCGGGATGGCGTCCGCACTGGCGGTGCTGGCCGACGACAGCGTCGCTCACGGCCCGCTGGAAGTGCTGCTGACCATGACCGAAGAGGCCGGTATGGACGGCGCGTTCGGTCTGCAGGCCAACTGGCTGCAGGCGGAGATCCTGATCAATACCGACTCCGAAGAAGAAGGCGAAATCTACATGGGTTGCGCCGGCGGGATCGATTTCACCTCTAACCTGGCGCTGACCCGAGAAGCGATTCCGGCCGGGTTCCAGAGCTTTAAAGTAACCTTAAAAGGGCTGAAAGGCGGCCACTCCGGCGGTGACATTCACCTGGGTCTGGGTAACGCCAACAAGCTGCTGTCGCGCTTCCTCGCCGGCCACGCCGATGAGCTGGATTTGCGTCTGGTCGATTTCAACGGCGGTACGTTGCGCAACGCCATCCCGCGCGAAGCATACGCGACCGTCGCCGTCGCCGCGGATAAAGCCGATGCGCTGAAAGCGCTGGTGAATACTTACCAGGCGCTGCTGAAAAACGAGCTGGAGGCCAAAGAGAAGAACCTGGTAGTGCTCCTGGAAGCGGTCGATAACGACAAAGCAGCGCTGACGCAGACTTCCCGCGACGGTTTCATCCGCCTGCTGAACGCCACGCCGAACGGGGTTATCCGCAACTCTGACGTGGCGAAAGGCGTAGTGGAAACTTCGCTGAACGTCGGCGTCGTCACCATGACCGATGACAACGTGCAGATCCACTGCCTGATCCGCTCGCTGATCGACAGCGGCAAAGACTACGTGGTCAGCATGCTGGATTCTCTGGGTAAACTGGCGGGGGCGAAAACCGAAGCCAAAGGCGCTTACCCTGGCTGGCAGCCAGACGCCAACTCGCCGGTAATGCACCTGGTGCGCGAGACTTACCAGCGTCTGTTCAACAAGACGCCGAACATCCAGATCATCCACGCCGGTCTGGAATGCGGTCTGTTCAAAAAACCGTATCCGGAGATGGACATGGTCTCCATCGGGCCAACCATTACCGGTCCGCACTCCCCGGATGAGCAGGTACATATCGAGAGCGTCGGCCAGTACTGGACGCTGCTGACCGAGCTGCTGAAAGCCATTCCGGCTAAATAAGCCCCACCACCGGCGGCAGTCTGCCGCCGGTTTTCCCCCGCATCACCTTAGCGCCACGCGTTTTTCCATCCGGTAGTTAATAAACCACTCCCCACGGGCCGCCACCCGCTGCTCCGCCACCACTTTAAATCCATGGGCCGTAAAACAGGGCTTTGCGGTAATGCTGGCGTCCACCGTCAGGATTTGCGCAGGATACTGAGCGCAGAGCGCCTCGATAAGCGCGCCGCCGATACCCTGCCGGGCGTGATCCGGCGAGACAAAGAGCAAATCGATATGCGTCCCGATGGCGGTGATAAAGCCAACCGGTTGATTGTTAACCACGGCCACCCGCCCGATTGAGTCAGCCAGCTTTTGTCGCCAGCGCGTCTCATCCACCTGTGCCCAGGCCGCAATCTGCGCCGGGGTATAGTCCCGGCTCGCCGTTTCCTGCACCGCGCGCAGAAAGATCTGGCAGAGCAATGGCAAATCGCTGTCGCGGTAAGCACGAATATGCATGGTTAAATCCCTAATAAAAGCTGCCTTTCCAGTTGCGGATCGAGCAGCGTCACATGGAGCCCAACCAGACGCACGCCCCGTCCGCCGCGCCGCTCATCCCAGGCTTTGTGGGCGGTGGCAATCAGATCCTCTTTGTTCAGCCGCGGCCAGACGTGCTCCTGAGTGGTCAGCTGGAAGTCATTGAATTTCAGTTTAATCCCCTGGCGGGCGATCAGCAGGTCCGGTTTGACCTTCGCCAGCCGCCGCTCCAGTTCGGGATAGAGATTTTCGATAATCGCTTCGCACGCTGACCATTCGTGGATATCTTCCGCTAACGTTCGCTCCACGCCCACCGATTTACGTTGCCGATCGTTATGGATTTCCCGCTCATCAATCCCGTGGCTGCGCTCCCACAGAATACGGCCAAATTTACCGAAGCGCTTGAGCAGCATGGCCAGATCGCTGTTCTGCACATCGCCACAGGTACGCAGGCCCATATTTTCCAGCTTCGCCGCCGACACCTTTCCGACACCGGGTATTTTCGCCAGCGGCAGCGCCCGCACAAACTCTGCCACCTGATGGGGAGCGATAACGAACTGGCCGTTGGGTTTATTCATATCGGAAGCGATTTTAGCGAGAAACTTCACCGGCGCCACGCCCGCCGAAGCGGTGAGGCGCAGCTCCCGTTCGATGGTCTGGCGGATCTCCTGAGCTATCAGAGTGGCCGACCCGTGACAATGCACGCTGTCGCTGACGTCAAGGTAGGCTTCATCCAGCGACAGCGGCTCAATGCGCGAGGTATAGCGGGAGAAAATTTCGCGGATATGATTCGAGGCTTCTTTGTAGGCATCGAAGCGGCCGGGAAGCAGCGTGAGATGCGGGCACAGCTTGAGCGCCGTTGCCGTCGGCATGGCGCTGCGCACACCAAACTTACGCGCAGGATAGTTCGCGGTACTAATCACGCCACGCTGTACCCGACTGCCGCCTATCGCGAGGGGGATATCACGCAACGCCGGGTTGTCGCGCATCTCCACCGCTGCAAAGAAACAGTCCATATCGACATGGATAATTTTACGCATCGTCAGACTCAACACTGTATACCCATACAGCATAACAAAAAATGCGCGCCAGTTTGATGCTTTTTTTACTGCGGTGGTCAAAAAAACGCTGACAACATAAAAGTGCAATAAATCATGTTTATTTTCATAACGTTAATCAACTAATCTGAAAGATACAATCATGAAGAAACGACTCACCGCCCTTTGCCTGCTGGCCACCAGCAGCGCTTTAGCTAACCCACAGCTGATTGCCCACCGCGGCGGTACCGGCGATGCGCCGGAAAATACCCTGCCGGCCATTAAACTGGCGCTGGAGAACCACGCTGAGGCCATCTGGGTCACGGTGCAGTTAAGCCGCGACGGCGTACCGGTACTCTACCGTTCAAGCGATCTCTCCGCCCTGACCAACGCCGAGGGTAAGGTCTCCAGCTTAACCGCCGCCGAGCTGGCGAAAGTCGACGCCGGCTGGAAATGGGGGGATGACAGCCACCCGTGGCGCGGTAAGCAGGCCACGATCCCGACCCTGCAAAGCGTGCTGCAACAGTGGCCGCACACTTTTTTCTATATCGATATCAAATCTCCAGATGCCGAACCGGCGGTGATGGGCGAACGCCTGCTGGCGGTGTTAAAAGCCACCGACAGCCTCGATCGCGTGCGGGTCTATTCCACCGATGACCGCTATATCGCCGCCCTGCCATCGGCTATTCCCCGCTTCGTCACCCGCAGCGAGACTCGCACTAAACTTGCGACTATTTCACTCAGCCACCAGTGTCAACTGAGCAGCCAGCACGAGGGCGAGCAGTGGTATGGGCTGGAGCTGAAGCGCAAGGTGGAGGTGGTGGAGAAGTTTACCCTTGGCGAAGGGATCTCCCCGGCAACGCTCACCTGGGATAAAGAGGCGATGGATTGCTTCCGCTCACAGGGCAAAGCGCACATTATTTTCTTCGGCATCAACAGTGCGGAAGACTACCGCACGGCGAAGGAGCTGGGCGCCGACGGGGTGATGGTGGATTCTCCGGCACAGGCGAAAAGCTGGCAGTAAGGGAGTCAACGGCTAAAAAGGCCACGAAAGCGGCCTCACATTGCTGGCATGCTATTGCCGGGTGGCGGCTAGCGCCTGACCCGGCCTACGGTCCCAAATCACCGCCGGGCCTGGGGCAACTGAAACTGCCGGTGCTGGCGGCCTCAACATCGCTGAGACGTTCCCGGAAGGCCGGGGCAGCCCGCATGGATGCGGGCTGAGGGCCGTGTTTTGCACGGATGCTGCCTCGGCCCGACCCGAAGCCTGAAGGGATAAGTCGAAGGCACCACGCAGTGGCGATGTTGCTGGCCGGAGCCCGGGGGTACAGGGGGCGGCGGCGACTGGCCGCCCCCTGTGCGCTCCCTGCGCCATGAGTGACATAACGCAGAAGAAATATTGGGAGCGCAATCTGCCCGGAAATAACACAGAAGTGGTAGTCCTGCTAAGCGCAGCGCGAGCAGGGACATCTCCGGTTGCGCTGTTATTTCGCCGGGTGGCGGCTGCGCCTGACCCGGCCTACAAAACCGAAGCAGCAGACCCGGCAAGCGCAGCGCCACCGGGCACGGAGCCGCTTTATGCCGGGTGGCGGCTGCGCCTGACCCGGCCTACAAAACCGAAGCCGCAGGTCCGGCATGCGCAGCGCCGCCGGGCATTACAAAATACGCCGCTGCTGACGCTGCGCCTCGCGAGCGAGACGTTTCTTACGCGCGTCACACGGTTCCGGACAGTCGCAGACTTTCTCCAGCCCCAGCGACGAGATCCCGCCGCAGCTGCCCTGAATGCTCTTGCGCTTCACCAGGTAGCCCAGCGACATGCCGAGGATCACCAGCGCAAAAATCACAAAGGTCGCGACAAATACCGTCAGCATCGTCAGCCTCCAAAGTCGTCGAGCATGATGTTCTCATCTTCGACGCCCAGGTCTTTGAGCATTTTTATCACCGCGGCGTTCATCACCGGCGGCCCGCACATATAGAATTCGCAGTCTTCCGGCGCCGGGTGGTCGCGCAGATAGTTTTCATACAGAACATTATGGATAAAGCCCGTATGCCCGGTCCAGTTATCTTCCGGCAGCGGATCGGAGAGCGCGACGTGGAAGGTAAAGTTAGGGTTGTCGCGCGCCAGCTGCTCGAACTCATCATCGTAGAACATCTCGCGCAGCGAACGGGCGCCGTACCAGAAGCTGATTTTGCGCGTGCTGTGCAGCCGCTTAAGCTGATCAAAGATATGCGAGCGCATCGGCGCCATGCCGGCGCCGCCGCCGATAAACACCATCTCAGCGTCGGTCTCTTTAGCAAAGAACTCGCCGAACGGCCCGGAAATCGTCACCTTATCGCCAGGCTTCAGCGACCAGATATAGGACGACATGATCCCCGGCGGCGCATCCGGGACCTTCGGCGGCGGCGTGGCGATGCGCACGTTGAGCATAATGATGCCCTTCTCTTCCGGATAGTTAGCCATCGAGTAGGCGCGCAGGGTCGGCTCTTTCACCTCAGAGACATAGCGGAACAGATTGAATTTGTCCCAGTCTGAACGATATTCATCAGGAATATCAAAGTCGGCATAGGCCACTTTATGCGACGGGCATTCGATCTGAATATAGCCGCCGGCGCGGAACGGCACCGCTTCACCATCAGGCACCCGTAATTTGAGCTCTTTAATGAAGGTGGCTTTGTTATCGTTAGAGATAACCTCGCACTCCCATTTTTTCACGCCGAAAATCTCTTCCGGCAGCTCAATTTTCATATTCTGCTTCACCGCCACCTGGCAGGCCAGGCGGCACCCTTCTTTGGCTTCGCGTTTGGTGATATGCGAAAGCTCGGTCGGCAGAATATCGCCGCCGCCTTCTTTGATGGTCACCCGACACTGGCCGCAGGAGCCGCCGCCGCCGCAGGCGGAAGAGACGAAGATACCGTTGCTGGACAGCGTGTTCAGCAGTTTGTCACCCGCCGGGGTGCGGATCTGTTTATCCGCTTCGTTATTGATCTCAATAACCACGTCGCCCGCGTTCACCAGCTTTGAGCGCGCAGCCAGGATAAGCCCCGACAGCACCAGCACAATCAGCGTGAACATCACGACGCCAAGAATAATTTCCATACTTATTCGCCCTTATAGCTGCACGCCGGAGAAGGACATAAAGCCCAGCGCCATCAACCCGGTGGTGATAAAGGTGATCCCTAACCCGCGCAAGCCGGCGGGCACGTTGGCGTACTTCATTTTTTCGCGGATCCCCGCCATCGCCACGATCGCCAGCATCCAGCCGATGCCGGAGCCGAAGCCGTAGACGATGGATTCCGGGAAGTTGTAATCACGCTGCACCATGAACGACACGCCGCCGAAAATGGCGCAGTTAACGGCGATAAGCGGCAGGAAGATCCCTAACGCGTTATAGAGT
>NZ_PJDK01000030.1:49460-64813 GCF_002837615.1 Klebsiella sp. X1-16S-Nf21 | reverse complement strand
ATTTTCCGCAGTCGTTTTATGGTTGGCAATTATTCATCCCCCAGCGCGAAAGCGATATCGTGTCGTTGACCTTCTCGCTCAACGGTCAGCGTTATTTCGGTCTGTTCATTCAGGTGTTGCAGCGCCTGCTGTGCTTGCGCCTGATCGCGTAAATCAATGCCATTTAGGGCAATGGCTAAATCATTTTCCTGCAGGCCGGACTGACGAAATAGCGAGGCGTCTTTGCCTGGATTAAGGCGATAGCCCTGCAGTTTGTCGCCACTGAGCACCGGCGAAATAGATAAATAAGTGAGGATATTTTGCGGCTGTTCGCGGAGTTGCTTCACAAGAGGCGGAGTGGCCGCTGTAGCGGGCGATGACGACGGCGCGCGGGTATCGTTAAATAACAAAATAGCCTCTTTGCGTCCCTGATAGTTAACGATGATCCGGTCGGGAAGAATGGCGACGATCCGCGCATCATACCCCGGGATAGTATCGCCGGCGCTAAGGCTAACCTGCTGATTTCCTTTTTCTATAATGGCGATGGATCGTGCCGGGTTACTGCTGGCGAGCAGACCCGTAAGGCGTAGTTTCAGGCTGGAAACCGGCACCTGATTGAGGTGGGTTGCATCCGTTGGCGCGGGGTTGTTTTTTGCCGCCAGACCAAACAGGGTAAATACAGGCCGTTCGGTTTTTAATTCCGACTCCGCCATTGGAGAAGCGGTTAATGGCAGGGCGGAAATATCCTCAGGACTCACAGGGAATACCACGCGCCAGGTTAATTTCGCCAGCTGGGGGATAGCGGTTATTAATATGATGAGCGTCACAATTTGTGGTAATAATTTAATTATCCCTTTATTTATATTTGTTAACCCCATCACAGAAACTGGCATTTTAATTCCTTTACTAATTTATTTTTCTGCACGTTGGCGTAATACCCTACCGAAACAGGTAGGTGATTATTGGCTTTTGAATTATTTATTGCCGGAGAGTGGCGATAAGCTTGGCGAATCATAATCAGTTTGCGGTTTCGGGTCGTCATTCCCTTTATTGATTTACTCCCCCGGCTTCCTACGCCCCCCTCTCATTTGTGGGGGATGATTGCGCCCCGGAAAGCAAAAATATCTAATTAGCGCGCTGTAAAGATATTCATCCTTTCTTACCTTTTATAATTTAATAAGCATATTAGGGACTATCGAATGCTCAGATATACCTGTCATGCCCTATTTCTTGGATCGTTAGTATTATTGAGTGGCTGTGATAACAGCTCTTCCTCTTCACCCTCTGGCTCACCGGGTTCACCAGGCAATCCTGGCAACCCAGGCACGCCCGGTACGCCCGACCCGCAGGATGTGGTCGTCCGCTTACCGGACGTTGCCGTCCCTGGCGAAGCGGCGCAGGCTTCCGCCAACCAGGCTGTCATTCACCTTGTCGATATCGCCGGCATCACCAGCAGCACGCCGGCCGACTATGCGACTAAAAACCTCTATCTATGGAATAACGAAACCTGTGATGCGCTGAGCGCGCCGGTGGCGGACTGGAATGATGTCAGCACTACGCCGACCGGCAGCGACAAATATGGCCCTTACTGGGTGATCCCGCTGACTAAAGAGAGCGGATGTATCAACGTTATCGTCCGCGATGGCACCAATAAGCTTATCGACAGCGACCTGCGCGTCTCTTTTGGCGATTTCACCGATCGCACGGTATCGGTCATCGCTGGCAACAGCGCGGTCTATGACTCCCGCGCCGACGCCTTCCGCGCCGCCTTTGGCGTGGCGCTGGCCGATGCGCACTGGGTCGATAAAACCACCCTGCTGTGGCCGGGCGGCGAAAATAAACCCATTGTGCGCCTCTATTACAGCCACAGCAGTAAGGTGGCCGCCGACAGTAACGGCGAATTTACCGATAAATATGTCAAGCTGACCCCCACTACTGTCAGCCAGCAGGTGAGCATGCGCTTCCCGCATCTCGCCAGCTATCCTGCCTTTAAGCTGCCGGATGATGTCAACGTCGATGAATTGCTGCAGGGCGAGACGGTGGCGATATCCGCCGAAAGCGACGGGATCCTTAGCTCCGCCACCCAGGTGCAGACCGCCGGCGTGCTGGACGATACCTATGCCGCTGCCGCCGAGGCGCTGAGCTATGGCGCCCAGCTAACTGATAGCGGCGTGACCTTCCGCGTCTGGGCGCCCACGGCGCAGCAGGTTGAGCTGGTGGTCTACAGCGCCGACAAGAAGGTGGTGGCCAGCCATCCGATGACCCGCGACAGCGCCTCCGGCGCCTGGTCCTGGCAGGGCGGGAGCGACCTGAAGGGCGCGTTCTACCGCTACGCGATGACCGTCTACCACCCGCAGTCGCGTAAAGTCGAGCAGTACGAAGTGACCGATCCCTACGCCCATAGTTTGTCGACCAACTCGGAGTACAGCCAGGTGGTCGATCTCAACGACAGCGCGCTGAAGCCGGAAGGCTGGGACGGGCTGACGATGCCGCACGCGCAGAAAACCAAAGCCGACCTGGCGAAAATGACGATCCACGAGTCGCATATTCGCGATCTCTCTGCCTGGGATCAAACCGTTCCCGCCGAACTGCGCGGTAAGTATCTGGCGCTCACCGCCCAGGAGAGCAATATGGTCCAGCATCTGAAACAGCTGTCGGCCTCGGGAGTGACCCATATTGAGCTGCTGCCGGTCTTCGATCTGGCGACGGTCAATGAGTTCAGCGACAAAGTCGCCGATATTCAGCAGCCGTTCAGTCGCCTGTGCGAGATCAACAGCGCGGTGAAGAGCAGCGAGTTCGCGGGCTATTGCGACAGCGGTTCGACGGTCAAAGAGGTGCTGACCCAGCTGAAGCAGAACGACAGCAAGGATAACCCGCAGGTGCAGGCGTTGAATACGCTGGTGGCGCAGACCGACTCCTATAACTGGGGCTACGATCCGTTCCACTACACGGTGCCGGAAGGATCCTACGCCACCGATCCGGAAGGCACGGCGCGCATTAAAGAGTTCCGCACCATGATTCAGGCGATCAAGCAGGATCTGGGAATGAACGTCATTATGGACGTGGTGTACAACCACACCAACGCCGCCGGCCCGACCGACCGCACCTCGGTGCTGGATAAGATCGTCCCCTGGTACTATCAGCGCCTGAATGAAACCACCGGCAGCGTGGAATCGGCCACCTGTTGCTCCGACTCGGCGCCAGAGCACCGGATGTTCGCCAAGCTTATCGCCGATTCACTGGCGGTATGGACCACCGATTATAAGATCGATGGCTTCCGCTTCGACCTGATGGGCTATCATCCGAAAGCGCAGATCCTCTCGGCCTGGGAGCGCATTAAAGCGCTGAACCCGGACATTTATTTCTTTGGTGAAGGCTGGGATTCCAACCAGAGCGATCGCTTTGAAATTGCCTCGCAAATCAATCTGAAAGGCACCGGGATCGGCACGTTCTCCGATCGTCTGCGCGACGCCGTGCGCGGTGGCGGGCCGTTCGATTCCGGCGATGCATTGCGCCAGAATCAGGGGGTGGGCAGCGGCGCCGGCGTTCAGCCAAATGAGCTGACCAGCATGACCGACGATCAGGCGCGCCACCTCGCCGATCTGACCCGTCTGGGCATGGCCGGTAACCTCGCGGACTTCGTGCTGATCGACAAAGACGGCGCGGTGAAGAAAGGCAGCGAGATTGACTATAACGGCGCGCCTGGCGGCTATGCGGCTGACCCGACGGAAGTCGTGAATTATGTGTCAAAACACGACAACCAAACGCTGTGGGACATGATCAGCTATAAAGCTGCTCAGGAGGCGGATCTCGATACCCGCGTCCGGATGCAGGCGGTGTCGCTGGCGACGGTGATGCTCGGCCAGGGGATCGCCTTTGACCAGCAGGGCTCGGAGCTGCTGCGCTCTAAATCCTTTACCCGCGATTCGTATGATTCCGGTGACTGGTTTAACCGCGTGGATTACTCCCTGCAGGACAACAACTACAACGTCGGTATGCCGCGCAGCAGCGATGATGGCAGCAACTATGACATCATCGCCCGGGTAAAAGACGCGGTGGCGACCCCGGGTGAAACGGAGCTCAAGCAGATGACCGCGTTTTATCAGGAGCTGACCGCGCTGCGTAAATCCTCTCCGCTGTTTACCCTCGGTGACGGCGCGACGGTGATGAAGCGCGTGGACTTCCGCAACACCGGCGCCGATCAGCAGACGGGTCTGCTGGTGATGACCATCGATGATGGGATGCAGGCTGGCGCCAGTCTGGACAGCCGTGTCGACGGCATCGTGGTGGCGATCAACGCCGCACCGGAAAGCCGGACGCTGCAGGACTTCGCCGGCACATCGCTGCAGCTGAGCGCCATCCAGCAGGCGGCAGGCGACCGTTCGCTGGCGAGCGGCGTGCAGGTTGCCGCTGACGGCTCGGTCACGCTGCCGGCCTGGTCGGTAGCGGTCCTCGAGCTGCCACAGGGGGAATCGCAGGGCGCTGGCCTGCCGGTGAGCAGTAAATAACATAACGTGGGGCGCCCGTAAGGGCGCCTCTGGCTGATGACAAACCTGTTTCGTTATTGTGCTCGCCTTTCTGCCGGGTGGCGGCTTTCGCCTTACCCGGCCTACGAAAGACTGCAATATCAAACAGTTATGCAGTTATCTGTCGGCCCGCACTAGCGTAGCGCCGCCGGGCAATCTCTGAAGAATGCACTTTGTCAGCAGTCTGGGGCGCCCGTAAGGGCGCCTTCTCTGCACCGTGAGGGAACAGGAGACGGTTGTGATTGTTCGTGATGATAGTGAAAGAGGCATCTCGCCGCTGACGGCGCCTCAGCCGTCCACCGCGCAGGCAGACGCGCCGGTAAGCCGCGGCCGGATGGTGCAGATCCCCGGCTGGATTATCCCGCTGTACGCCGGATTATTTATCGCGCTCGGCTGGTTTGGCGGCGAGCAGTGGCGCCATCCGTCACCGCCGCAAACGCTGCCTCTGCCGGTGGCTCATGCGGCGCTTTTGCCGTTAACCGCCGCCGGGGAGACCGCGCCAAAAAACCCGCCGTCGGCGGTAAAACCCAGCGCGCCTGCGGCGCCGGTAATGGACAGCGATACGCTGCCGCCCCTGCGCTATAGCGCCCATGTCTATGCCTCGCTACCGGAAAAGCGCAGCATTGTGTTAAACGGCAAAGCGTGGTCGGAGGGTGATTCCCCGCTGCCCAATCTGGTGGTGGAGCAGATCCAGCAGGATGTGACGATCTTTAGCTTCAACGGCACAACATTTACCCTGGCGGCGCTGGATGACTGGCCAGGCGGGAAAATTGACGAGGAGCCGAAAGGGGAATAAGGGCTACGCGCAATAAAATGCGCGTTGAGAATATTTTGTTTAGTCGCTGCGCAAGCTGGCAATAAAGGGAGCGAGCTGGCGATTAAATTGACTACACTGTGTGGCTTCCGGAGTGCTGTCCTGCAAAAGTTGTTGATAAAGCCGGTCGCTATTTTGGCTTAACGTCGCCACGTCAATATTTCTCCACCCGCGCGCTTTGCCGACATTCACCGCTGCCCGATATATCGTTTCATCGGCGGGGAGATCGCTACGATTACATTTATTCTTGAGATAGCGCGTCCCGGCTGCTACCGACGAGAGCTGCTCCAGCTGCGCCTGGCTGCTGATGGCCGGGCTGAGCGTTGAGGCGGGTTTCTGTTGGCAGCCAGAGAGCACGGCGACCACGCAAAGCGAAAATATAAGCGGAATGCGCATAGTAAAGTAATCAAAATAATGAATCACTGGCTGCTAGTTTAACAAAGATTTTCCTGGTGTCATCATAAAATATTATTCTGCATAAATGTTAACAGGCTCTCATTTTTATTGGCAGAAACTCGATTAATTCCCTTTACTTCTCTCAATAATAAATGTTGTCGTCCGGGAAATATATTTTCGGTGTGAGGCGATGCCGCCGCATTTGGCATCAGGGCGAGCGTCATTTTTTATGTTATTAAAAAACATACTCTTTCCCATCTTGTTACGTGCGCAGGAGGTAAAATGCTGGTTAAGAATGTCGCATTTTAGTGCTATCCTGTATGCCCTGAACATTACGTGCTATGTTCTGACCATTTCTGCTGATGATGCGTTTAACATAATGATTTTATGGTGAATTCTTATTGTTAATATCATGTAAAACGAAGCAAACCAACCTCATGAAAGGCTGGCGGCATGTCCTGCCTGCCAGCAGGTTGTCGTCCGAAGGATAAGCAGCCTGGACGTTAATTTGAGAGATTTCTTCTTCCTCTGTGCAGGGGAAGTATTGAGAATCAGGCCCTTGCGCCTGAACGTTGCGGAGAAAAAGCATGGCGGGAGATGACCGCGAGCCTATCGGACGTAAGGGGAGACCCTCACGTCCGACAAAACAAAAAGTTACCCGTCGCCGGGTCCGGGAAGAGGACTACGACGATGAGTATGATGACGATGATTATGAGGATGAGAAACCGGTGCCTAGAAAAGGAAAAGGCAACGGTGGCAAACCTCGTCGTAAGCGCCGCTGGCTGTGGCTGCTGGTCAAGCTGGGGATTGTCTTCGCGGTGCTGATTGCCGCCTATGGCGTCTACCTCGATCAGAAAATCCGCAGCCGCATTGACGGTAAAGTCTGGGAGCTGCCGGCCGCGGTTTATGGCCGGATGGTGAACCTTGAGCCGGACATGCAGATCAGCAAAAACGAGATGGTGCGTCTGCTGAACGCCACCCAGTATCGTCAGGTCAGCGCGATGACGCGCCCGGGCGAATACACCGTGCAGGCCAACAGCATCGAGATGATCCGTCGTCCGTTCGATTTCCCGGACAGTAAAGAAGGGCAGGTGCGCGCGCGTCTGACCTTCGATGGCGACCATCTGGAGACCATCGAGAATATGGATAATAACCGCCAGTTCGGTTTCTTCCGTCTCGATCCGCGTCTTATTACCATGCTGCAGTCGCCGAACGGTGAGCAGCGCCTGTTCGTGAAGCGCAGTGGCTTCCCGGATCTGCTGGTGGATACGCTGCTGGCGACCGAAGACCGCCACTTCTACGAGCACGATGGTATCAGCCTGTATTCCATCGGCCGCGCGGTGCTGGCGAACCTGACGGCAGGTCGTACGGTGCAGGGGGCGAGTACCCTGACCCAGCAGCTGGTGAAAAACCTGTTCCTCTCCAGCGAGCGCTCCTACTGGCGTAAAGCCAACGAAGCGTATATGGCGCTGATCGTCGATGCCCGTTACAGCAAGGATCGCATCCTTGAGCTGTATATGAACGAGGTGTACCTCGGCCAGAGCGGCGATAATGAAATTCGCGGCTTCCCGCTGGCCAGCCTGTACTACTTTGGCCGTCCGGTGGAAGAGCTGAGCCTCGATCAGCAGGCGCTGCTGGTGGGGATGGTGAAAGGGGCGTCGGTGTATAACCCGTGGCGCAACCCGAAACTGGCCCTTGAGCGACGCAATCTGGTGCTGCGTCTGCTGCAGCAGCAGCAGGTTATCGACCAGGAGCTGTACGATATGCTGAGCGCGCGTCCGCTGGGCGTGCAGCCGCGCGGCGGGGTGATTTCACCGCAGCCGGCCTTTATGCAGATGGTTCGTCAGGAGCTGCAGGCGAAGCTGGGCGATAAAGTGAAAGATCTCTCCGGCGTGAAGATCTTCACCACCTTCGACTCGGTGGCGCAGGATGCGGCGGAAAAAGCGGCTACTGAAGGGATCCCGGTACTGAAGAAACAGCGCAAGCTGGCAGATCTGGAAACCGCCATGGTGGTGGTGGACCGCTTTACCGGTGAAGTGCGGGCGATGGTCGGCGGCGCGGAGCCGCAGTTCGCCGGCTACAACCGCGCAATGCAGGCCCGCCGGTCGATTGGTTCTCTGGCCAAGCCGGCGACCTATCTGACCGCGCTGAGCCAGCCGAACCAGTATCGCCTGAACACCTGGATCGCCGATGCGCCGGTGACCATTCGCCTGTCCAACGGCCAGACGTGGTCCCCGCAGAACGACGATCGTCGCTTCAGCGGCCAGGTGATGCTGGTGGATGCCTTGACCCGCTCGATGAACGTCCCGACGGTTAACCTCGGGATGGCGCTGGGCTTGCCGGCGGTCGTCGATACCTGGACTAAACTGGGGGCGCCGAAGAATCAGCTCAACGCGGTGCCGGCGATGCTGCTGGGTGCGCTGAACCTGACGCCGATTGAAGTGGCGCAGGCCTTCCAGACGATTGCCAGCGGCGGCAACCGTGCGCCGCTGTCCGCCCTGCGGTCAGTGATTGCGGAAGATGGCACGGTGCTTTACCAGAGCTACCCGCAGGCGGAACGCGCCGTGCCTGCCCAGGCGGCCTACATGACGCTGTGGACCATGCAGCAGGTGGTGCAGCGCGGCACGGGGCGTCAGCTGGGCGCGAAGTATCCGGGCCTGCATCTGGCGGGGAAAACCGGGACCACCAACAATAACGTCGATACCTGGTTCGCCGGCATCGACGGTAGCCAGGTGACCATCACCTGGGTGGGCCGCGACAACAACCAGCCGACCAAACTGTACGGCGCCAGCGGCGCGATGTCGATTTACCAGCGCTATCTGGCGAACCAGACGCCGACGCCGCTGGCGTTGACGGCGCCGGAAGACGTGGTCGACATGGGCGTGGACAGCAACGGCAACCTCGTCTGCAGCGGTGGCGTCCGTTCGCTGCCGGTCTGGACGACGCAGCCGGATGCGCTGTGCCGCCAGGGAGAGATGATGCAGCAGCAGCAGTTGCAGCAGCAGGAAGCGAACAACCCGTTTAATCAGTCCGGGCAACAGCAACCGCAGCAGCAACAGCAACAGCAACAGCAACAGCAGCAACAGCCGAAGCAGCAGGAGAAGAGCGACGGCGTCGCGGGCTGGATCAAGGATATGTTCGGCAGTAACTGATTTTGGCCGCACAACCCGACCCCTTAATACGAAAGTATTAAGGGGTTTTTTTATACCTGTAAAAAAGTTAACGCCTCTTTAACTCCATAATAACTATCTGGTTATTAATTCGGCCTTCGGTCTCGCCAGGCTGGCATATCGCTTGCCTTGCCTTCGGCGTTTCGCCTATTATATCGCCCGTCATAATAATAATTATCGTTTACGTTATCATTCACTTTCATCAGAGATATACCCATGGCGCGTCCAAAAACTGCTCAGCCAAATCACTCGCTGCGTAAAATCGCAGTCGTAGTAGCCACGGCGGTTAGCGGCATGTCTGTCTATGCACAGGCTGCGGAACAACCGAAACAAGAAGAGACTATCACCGTCGTTGCGGCACCTGCCGCCCAGGAAAGCGCCTGGGGACCGGCGCCGACCATCGCGGCAAAACGCTCTGCCACGGCGACGAAAACCGATACCCCGATCGAAAAAACGCCGCAGTCTGTCTCGGTGGTCACGCGCCAGGAGATGGAGATGCGCCAGCCGACCACGGTAAAAGAGGCGCTCTCCTATACGCCGAGCGTCTTCTCCACCCGCGGTAGCTCGACCACCTATGATGTGGTCACCATCCGCGGTTTCACTACCTCGACGACCGTCAATACCAACCAGTATCTGGACGGCATGAAGCTGCAGGGGAATAACTACTCTGAAGTCTCCATGGACCCGTATTTCCTCGAGCGCGTGGAAGTGATGCGCGGGCCAACCTCGGTGCTGTATGGCAACAGCAACCCTGGCGGTATCGTCAGCATGGTCAGCAAACGCCCGACCACTGAGCCGCTGAAAGAAGTGCAGTTCAAGATGGGCACCGACAACCTGTGGCAGACCGGGTTTGACTTCAGCGACGCCATTGATGATGCCGGCGTCTGGTCCTATCGCCTGA
This sequence comes from Klebsiella sp. X1-16S-Nf21, assembly GCF_002837615.1. Lineage (NCBI taxonomy): Bacteria > Pseudomonadati > Pseudomonadota > Gammaproteobacteria > Enterobacterales > Enterobacteriaceae > Klebsiella > Klebsiella sp. X1-16S-Nf21. The sequence continues at coordinate 55,027 of NZ_PJDK01000030.1, read as the reverse complement.
CCGGCCTGGGCCGCAGCCAGGATACCCAGCAGCAGATGGCGAAGTCTACACGCTATGCGGTGGCGCCGTCCTTTAGCTGGCGCCCGGACGATAAAACCGACTTCACCTTCCTGAGCAACTTCCAGAATGACCCGGATGCGGGCTACTACGGCTGGCTGCCGCGCGAAGGCACCGTGGTGCCGTATTACGATGCCAACGGGAAGGCGCACAAGCTGCCGACCGATTTCAACGAAGGCGAGGCGGATAATAAGATCTCGCGCCGCCAGAAGATGGTGGGTTATAGCTTCTCCCATCAGTTTGATGACACCTTTACCGTGCGGCAGAACCTGCGCTATGCCGAAGTCGATACCTTGTATCGCTCGGTGTACGGGAATGGCTATGTCGCCCCGGGCTACATGAATCGCGCCTATGTGCGTTCTGATGAGCACCTGAACACCTTTACCGTCGATACCCAGCTGCAGTCTGCTTTCGCCACCGGCGCGGTCAGCCATACGCTGCTGACCGGCGTGGATTACTCGCGGATGCGCAACGATGTGGATGCCGACTACGGGACGGCGGATCCTATCAGCATGAGCAACCCGCAATACGGCAACCCGAATATTCAGGTCACTTTCCCGTACGCGGTCCTCAACCGAATGGAGCAGACGGGCCTGTACGCGCAGGATCAGATGGAGTGGGATAAGTGGGTCATGACCCTGGGCGGCCGTTACGATTACGCCACCACCTCAACGTTAACTCGCTCCAGTAACAGCCTGGCGGAGAATCACGACCAGCAGTTCACCTGGCGTGGCGGTATCAATTACCTGTTTGATAACGGCATCTCTCCGTATTTCAGCTACAGCGAATCCTTCGAGCCGGTATCGGGCTCCGGGCTTAACGGCCAGCCGTTCGATCCGTCGCGTGGCAAGCAGTATGAAGCTGGCGTGAAATATGTGCCGAAAGACATGCCGGTGGTGGTCACCGCCGCGGTCTATCAGCTGACCAAAGATAAGAACCTGACGGCGGATCCGGCTAACCAGGCGTTCAGCATCCAGACCGGCGAGATCCGCTCCCGCGGCCTTGAGCTGGAGGCGAAAGCGGCGGTGAACGCCAATATCAACGTCACCGCGGCCTACAGCTATACCGATGCGGAATACACTCACGATACGGTGTTCAACGGCAAGCGTCCGGCGGAAGTGCCGCGTAACATGGCGTCGCTGTGGGCGGATTACACCTTCCACGAAACCGCGCTCAGCGGTCTGACGGTCGGCGCCGGGGCGCGCTATATCGGTTCTACGGTCAGCTATTACAAAACTGACACCAGCACCGGTAACAAAAATGATGCCTTCAATGTGGCCGGTTATGCGCTGATGGATGCGACGGTCAAATACGATCTGGCGCGCTTTGGCCTGCCGGGCTCTTCGGTCGGCGTCAACGTCAACAACCTGTTTGACCGCGAATATGTCTCCAGCTGCTATAGCGAATACGCCTGCTACTGGGGTGCGGGACGTCAGGTTGTCGCGACCGCAACCTTCCGCTTCTAACTACTCACGGGCGCGGTTCGCCGCGCCCAACATCAGGTTGTTGCTATGCAGGAACAGACTCCGCACTCTGAGACCACCTTTGCGTTAAATGGCGTGACCTTTCGCGTACCGGGTCGCACGCTGCTTCACCCCCTTTCGTTAACCTTCCCGGCAGGAAAAGTGACTGGCCTGATAGGCCATAACGGTTCCGGCAAATCCACATTACTGAAAATGCTCGGCCGCCATCAGCCGCCTTCCGCGGGCGAGGTGCTGCTGGACGGCCAGCCGCTGGAGAGCTGGAGTAGCAAGGCGTTTGCCCGCAAAGTGGCCTATCTGCCGCAGCAGCTGCCGGCGGCGGAAGGGATGACAGTTCGCGAGCTGGTGGCGATAGGTCGCTACCCGTGGCATGGCGCGCTGGGGCGCTTCGGCGTGGCGGATCGCGAAAAGGTGGAAGAGGCGATCGCGCTGGTGGGGCTGAAGCCTTTGGCGCAGCGGCTGGTGGACAGTCTCTCCGGCGGCGAGCGTCAGCGGGCGTGGATCGCCATGCTGGTGGCGCAGGATAGCCGCTGTCTGCTGCTTGATGAACCGACCTCGGCGCTGGATATCGCCCATCAGGTCGATGTGCTCGCGCTGGTGCATCGTCTCAGCCAGCAGCGTGGCCTGACGGTGATCGCAGTCCTGCATGATATCAATATGGCTGCCCGCTACTGCGATTATCTGGTCGCGCTGCGCGGTGGGGAAATGATCGCCCAGGGGACGCCAGCAGAACTGATGCGCAGCGACACGCTGGAACAAATCTACGGCATCCCGATGGGGATCCTGCCGCACCCGGCGGGCGCGGCGCCGGTAAGTTTTGTCTATTGATGATGAACCCAACTCTGATAACCCGACGCCGCCTGCTGACCGCGATGGCGCTCTCGCCGCTGCTGTGGCAGATGCGCGGCGCGCAGGCGGCGAACATTGACCCGCAGCGCGTCGTCGCGCTGGAGTGGCTGCCGGCCGAACTGCTGCTGGCGCTTGGCGTCACGCCCTACGGCGTGGCCGACATTCCCAACTATCGCCTGTGGGTGAACGAACCCGCGCTGGCCGCGTCGGTGATCGATGTCGGCCTGCGCACCGAACCCAATCTTGAGCTGCTGACGCAGATGAAACCGTCGTTTATCGTCTGGTCGGCAGGCTATGGCCCGTCACCAGAAAAGCTGGCGCGTATCGCGCCTGGCCGTGGTTTCACCTTTAGCGACGGCAAACGGCCGCTGGCGATGGCCCAGCGTTCGCTACTGGAAATGGCCGACCTGCTGGGTAAACAACAGCAGGCGAAGCGCCATCTGGCGGAGTTCGACGCGCTGATGGAGAACCTGCGTCCGCGATTTGCCCGGCGTGGCGATCGCCCACTGCTGATGATTTCGCTGCTTGATGCCCGCCACGTGCTGGTATTCGGTGAGAACTGCCTGTTCCAGGAGGTGCTTGACCGCTTTGGCATTCAAAACGCCTGGCGCGGCGAAGCGGCATTCTGGGGCAGCGTCACCGTCGGTATTGATCGGCTGGCGGCATTTAACGAGGCCGATGTGATCTGTTTCGATCATGGCAACGATCGGGAGATGGCCCAGCTGTTGGCGACCCCGCTGTGGCAGGCGATGCCGTTCGTGCGTGCGGGGCGTTTCCAGCGGGTTCCGGCGGTGTGGTTCTATGGCGCGACGCTGTCGGCGATGCATTTCGCCCGCGTGCTGGCCGATGCGCAGGGGAGGGCGGCGGTATGAACGCGCGTCTCTCGCCGTTAGCCATTCTCCTGCTGACCGGGCTGCTGGTTGCCGCTTTCGCGCTGAGCATCGTCAACCTCAATGTCGCTTTACCTTACGCGCAATGGCGTCAGGCGCTGTGGCAGCCGGATATCGATAATATCGCCCAGATGCTGTTCCATTACAGCCTGCTGCCGAGGCTGGCGATATCGCTGCTGGTCGGCGCCGGGCTGGGGCTGGTCGGCGTGCTGTTCCAGCAGGTGCTGCGTAACCCGCTGGCGGAGCCAACCACGCTCGGCGTCGCCACCGGCGCACAGCTGGGAATGACGGTGACGACGCTATGGGCCATCCCTGGCGTGCTGGCCTCGCAGTTTGCGGCGCTGGCTGGGGCTTGTCTGGTGGGGGCGCTGGTGTTTGGCGTCTCGTGGGGCAAACGTCTGTCGCCGGTGACGCTGCTCCTGGCCGGTCTGGTGGTGAGTCTCTATTGCGGCGCGGTCAATCAGCTGATGGTGATTTTCCATCATGACCAGCTGCAAAGCATGTTCCTGTGGAGTACCGGCACCCTGACGCAGACCGACTGGAGTGTGGTGCAGCGTCTGTGGCCGCAGCTGCTCGGCGGAGCGATGTTGACGCTGTTATTGCTACGCCCGTTAACCCTGATGGGACTCGATGATGGCGTGGCGCGCAACCTTGGGCTGGCGCTGTCTCTGGCGCGGCTTGGCGTGCTGACGCTGGCGATTGTCATCAGCGCGCTGCTGGTTAACGCGGTCGGCATTATCGGCTTTATCGGTCTGTTCGCGCCGCTGCTGGCGAAAATGCTCGGCGCCCGCCGCCTGCTGCCGCGATTGCTGCTGGCGGCGCTAATTGGCGCGTTGATCCTGTGGCTTTCCGATCAAATTATTCTCTGGCTCAGCCGGGTCTGGCGGGAAGTCTCGACCGGGTCAGTCACCGCGCTGATTGGCGCGCCTTTATTGCTGTGGCTGCTGCCGCGGCTGCGCAGCATCAGCGCCCCGGTGATGAATGGCGGCGATAAAGCGTTGATCGAGCGCCGCCACGTGCCGTGGTTCGCGCTGGGCGGCTTAGCGCTGCTGCTGTTGGCGATAACCGCCGCGCTGACCTTTGGTCGCGATGCCCATGGCTGGCAGTGGGCCAGCGGCGATCTGCTGGCGCAACTGATGCCCTGGCGCTGGCCACGTGTGCTCTCGGCGCTGTTCGCCGGGGTGATGCTGGCGGTCGCGGGCTGCATCATTCAACGCCTGACCGGCAACCCGATGGCCAGCCCGGAAGTACTGGGCATCAGCTCTGGCGCGGCGTTCGGTGTGGTATTGATGCTGTTCTTCGTGCCGGGCAACGCCTTTGTCTGGCTGCTGCCTGCCGGCAGCCTTGGCGCGGCGGCAACGCTGCTGGTTATTCTGATCGCCGCCGGGCGCGGCGGTTTCTCGCCGCACCGGATGCTGCTGGCGGGGATGGCGCTGAGTACCGCCTTCACCATGCTGTTGATGATGCTGCAGGCCAGCGGCGATCCGCGCATGGCGCAGATCCTGACGTGGATGTCCGGTTCGACCTATAGCGCGACGCCGGAGATGGCGCTGCGTAGTGGCGTGGTGATGCTGGCGCTGCTGGCGCTGGCGCCGCTCTGCCGCCGCTGGCTGACCATTTTGCCGCTGGGCGGCGAGGCGGCGCGGGCGGTGGGGATGGCGCTGACGCCATCGCGTATCGGGTTGCTGCTGCTGGCGGCGAGCCTGACGGCGACGGCGACGCTCACCATTGGGCCGTTAAGTTTCGTTGGCCTGATGGCGCCGCATATTGCGAGGATGCTGGGATTCCGCCGGACGATGCCGCATATGGTGATTTCCGGGCTGACGGGCGGGATGCTGCTGGTGTTCGCCGACTGGTGCGGGCGAATGATGATGTTCCCCTACCAGATCCCGGCGGGGCTGTTGTCGACCTTTATCGGCGCGCCGTACTTTATCTATTTGCTGAGAAAGCAGAGCCGCTAACGATCCTGGATGGCCTCAATATCCCCGGTGGCGCTAGCGCTTACCGGGGCTACAGCGCTGTGCGATTTGGTAGCCCGGACAAGGCGCAGCGCGCCGCCTCCGGGAAACTCCCCGGTGGCGCTAGCGCTTACCGGGGCTACAGCGCTGTGCAATTTGGTAGCCCGGACAAGGCGCAGCGCGCCGCCTCCGGGAAACTCCCCAGTGGCGCTAGCGCTTACCGGGGCTACAGCGCTGTGCGATTTGGTAGCCCGGACAAGGCGCAGCGCGCCGCCTCCGGGAAACTCCCCGGTGGCGCTAGCGCTTACCGGGGCTACAGCGCTGTGCAATTT
>NZ_PJDK01000030.1:0-49451 GCF_002837615.1 Klebsiella sp. X1-16S-Nf21 | reverse complement strand
GTGGCGCTAGCGCTTACCGGGGCTACAGCGCTGTGCGATTTGGTAGCCCGGACAAGGCGCAGCGCGCCGCCTCCGGGAAACTCCCCGGTGGCGCTAGCGCTTACCGGGGCTACAGCGCTGTGCAATTTGGTAGCCCGGACAAGGCGCAGCGCGCCGCCTCCGGGAAACTCCCCGGTGGCGCTAGCGCTTACCGGGGCTACAGCGCTGTGCGATTTGGTAGCCCGGACAAGGCGCAGCGCGCCGCCTCCGGGAATTGGTAGCCCGGACAAGGCGCAGCGCGCCGCCTCCGGGAAACTCCCCGGTGGCGCTAGCGCTTACCGGGGCTACAGCGCTGTGCGATTTGGTAGCCCGGACAAGGCGCAGCGCGCCGCCTCCGGGAAAATCCCTGCGCCACCAGGCCTTCAAGTACCTTACAGTTTGGCAAACACCCGACGGGCGGCGTCGATGGTGTTGTTAATGTCCTCTTCGCTGTGAGCGATGGACATAAAGCCGGCTTCAAATGCCGACGGCGCCAGGTACACGCCTTCCTCCAGCATCAGGTGGAAGAAGCGCTTGAAGCGTTCGACATCGCACTTCACCACGTCCTGATAGCAGGTGACGGTTTCGGCATCGGTAAAGAAGATGCCGAACATGCCGCCGACGTTATTGACCACCAGCGGGATCCCGGTTTCGCGCGCCGCGTTCAGCAGGCCATCCGCCAGCTGGTTGGTCAGATCGGTCAGGGTTTCATGCACACCCGGCTGCGCCACTTCGCTTAAGCAGGCGAAGCCAGCGGCCATGGCGATCGGGTTACCGGAGAGCGTACCAGCCTGGTACACCGGGCCGGTCGGCGCCAGCGCGTCCATCACTTCGCGGCGGCCGCCGAAGGCGCCCACCGGCATCCCGCCGCCGATGATTTTCCCGAGACAGGTCAGATCCGGCTCCACGCCGTAATAAGCCTGGGCGCCCGCCAGCGCCACGCGGAAGCCGGTCATCACTTCGTCGATGATCAGCAGGGCGCCAAATTCGTCGCACAACGCGCGCAGGCCCGGCAGGAACTCCGGCTGCGGCGGAATGCAGTTCATATTCCCGGCGACCGGCTCGACGATGATGCAGGCGATATCCTGTGGATATTGCTCGAACGCCGCGCGTACCGAGGCGAGGTCGTTATAGGTGCAGGTCAGGGTATGTTTCGCGAAATCGGCTGGCACGCCCGGCGAATTTGGCTGGCCGAGGGTCAGCGCGCCGGAACCGGCTTTCACCAGCAGACAGTCGGCATGGCCGTGATAGCAGCCTTCGAACTTAATGATCTTATCGCGGCCGGTGAAGCCGCGGGCCAGGCGAATCGCGCTCATGGTCGCTTCGGTGCCGGAGTTCACCATCCGCACCATATCCATGGTCGGGACCAGCTCGGTCACCAGCTCCGCCATTTTCACTTCCATTTCGGTCGGCGCGCCAAAGCTCAGGCCGCGGGACGCCGCTTCGATCACCGCATTGCGGATAGCCGGGTGGTTGTGGCCCAGCACCATCGGACCCCAGGAGCCGACATAATCGATATAGGCCTTCCCGTCCACGTCATAAAGATAGGCGCCATCCGCGCGTTCGATAAACAGCGGCGTGCCGCCGACGCCGGTGAAGGCGCGCACCGGCGAGTTAACGCCGCCGGGGATCAGTTCGCGCGCAGCATGGTATAGATTTTCAGATTTGCTCATGGCCAGGGTCCTGGTTCGTGAAAAATGTTTTATCGGCTATTCTAAGTTATTCCAGGATGGTTATGAAAGTTTTGCCCAATTGAAACAATGCGCCGCAAGGGCATTTTTTTGACGACGCAGCGCGCCGGGACGGCTAAAATGCCTCTCTCTTCATTTGTATTACCAATAATTGATAATGGCATGAAAGCAGAAACTCCCTCTTTTGAAGCACATCAGTTCGTGCGGGTACGTCGCGGCGATGCGGTGCGCCGTTTGATTCAGCGCGATAAAACGCCGCTGGCGGTCCTGTTGATGGCGGCGGTGGTTGGCACGCTGGCCGGTCTGGTGGGCGTGGCGTTTGAAAAGAGCGTGAACTGGGTGCAGAACCAGCGGATCGGCGCGCTGGCGCAGGTGGCCGATCATTGGTATCTGGTCTGGCCGCTGGCGTTTATCTTGTCGGCGCTGCTGGCAATGGTCGGTTATTTTCTCGTGCGCCGCTTTGCGCCGGAGGCGGGCGGCTCCGGGATCCCGGAAATCGAAGGGGCGCTGGAGGAGCTGCGGCCGGTGCGCTGGTGGCGCGTGCTGCCGGTGAAATTCATCGGCGGCATGGGGACCCTGGGCGCCGGAATGGTGCTGGGACGCGAAGGGCCGATGGTGCAGCTTGGCGGCAACATTGGACGCATGGTGCTGGATATCTTCCGCATGCGCAGTCCGGAGGCGCGGCACACGCTGCTGGCGACCGGTGCGGCGTCGGGGCTCTCGGCGGCCTTTAATGCGCCGCTGGCCGGTATTCTGTTTATCATCGAAGAGATGCGCCCGCAGTTTCGCTACAACCTGATCTCCATTAAAGCGGTATTTACCGGCGTGATCATGTCGAGCATTGTGTTTCGTATTTTCAATGGCGAAGCGGCGATCATTGAGGTAGGCAAGCTGAGCAACGCCCCGGTGAATACCCTGTGGCTGTATCTGGTGCTGGGCATGCTCTTTGGTTGCTTTGGTCCGCTGTTTAACTTCCTGGTGCTGCGCACCCAGGATATCTTCCAGCGCATCCACGGTGGCAATATCAAAAAATGGGTATTGATGGGCGGGGTCATCGGCGGGATCTGCGGCCTGCTGGGGCTGATGCAGCCCTCCGCGGTGGGCGGTGGCTTTAACCTGATCCCCATCGCCGCCGCCGGTAATTTCTCCGTCGGTTTGCTGCTGTTTATCTTTATTGCCCGCGTGGTGACCACGCTGATCTGCTTCTCTTCCGGCGCGCCGGGGGGGATCTTCGCGCCGATGCTGGCGCTGGGCACCTTGCTGGGCACGGCGTTCGGCATGGCGGCTATTCCGCTGTTTCCGGCCTACCATCTCGATGCCGGCACCTTCGCCATCGCCGGGATGGGGGCGCTGCTGGCCGCCTCGGTGCGCGCGCCGCTCACCGGGATTGTGCTGGTGCTGGAGATGACGGATAACTATCAGCTCATTTTGCCAATGATTATTACCTGCCTTGGCGCAACACTACTGGCGCAATTCCTCGGCGGTAAGCCTTTGTATTCGACCATTCTGCAACGTACTCTGGCGAAGCAGGAGGCCGAGCAGGCGGCAAAAGCGCAGCAGGCACCGCGGGAGAATACTTGAACGATTTACCAGGGTATTAGATAATGGCTCAAAAGGTCCGGTTATTCTTTAACCGGCCGGAAGTATCAATGGGAGCAAAAAATGAGTGATGACGTAGCGTTGCCGCTGGAGTTTACCGAAGCCGCAGCCAACAAAGTAAAACACCTGATTGCGGATGAAGATAATCCGAACCTGAAACTGCGCGTGTATATCACCGGCGGCGGTTGCAGCGGTTTCCAGTATGGCTTCACCTTTGACGATCAGGTGAACGAAGGCGATATGACCATCGAGAAACAGGGCGTCGGCCTGGTGGTTGACCCAATGAGCCTGCAGTATCTGGTCGGCGGCGCCGTCGACTATACCGAGGGTCTGGAAGGTTCGCGTTTCATCGTGACCAACCCGAACGCGAAAAGCACCTGCGGCTGCGGTTCCTCATTCAGCGTTTAAAGCGAGTGCGACCGGGCGCCTTCTCCTCCAGCGAGAGGGAGCCAACGCGAAAAACGGTAACCTTAAGGTTACCGTTTTGCTTTTACTACCGCCCGTTATCGTCCAGGGCAAACGTCGGCAGCTTCAGGTGCCAGCGGATCGCCGCCAGACGGATCACCAGTGTCACCACCATGCCCATCATCGCCGAATTCTCCAGCGGGAGATGAAAGGTGTCGTGTGCTGTAGCGTGGACAATGCCGCCGACAATACAGGCGGTGGCGTAGATCTCGGTGCGCAGAATCATGGGAATTTCGCGCGCCAGCACGTCACGGATAATCCCGCCGCCGACGCCGGTGACCACCCCCATGCAGACCGCCACCAGCGGACCACTGCCGGCGAGAAAGGCTTTATTGACGCCGATGCCGACAAACACCGCCAGACCGACGGCATCAAGAACGGGCAGTATCCATTTCGGCAGCCGACGCGGCTGGCGGACCAGCAGGATGGTCAGCATGCTGGTGACCATCGCCACCACCAGATCGGTGGGATCTTTGACCCAGAATACCGGGCCATTCGCCAGCGCCATGTCGCGGATGGTTCCGCCGCCCACCGCCGTCACCACGCCTAACACCAGCACGCCGAATGGGTCCATGCGTAATTTTCCCGCCAGCAGAACGCCGGAGATCGCGAAGACAGCCGTGCCAATAATATCCAGCCAATAGACAAGCATCGTTGATTCCCACTGAACATCCGGTGCGCCGGATGATTATTTTACCTGGTCAAGCGCCGCACAAAGTTGTTTGGCGGCGAGGATAATACGTGGGCTTGCGCGTTCAAACCAGTCGCTGTGTAACGCAATCAACGAAATGGTGAGCTGATGTTGCCAAAAGCGCTGCGCTTCGGCAATGCGGCTGGCGTCGCCGGTCACCACGATCGCCTGCGGCTGGCGGGCCAGCACCTGTTCGCGGCTCACCTGCGGCCAGGGAACACGGCTGGTGGCAAAGATATTCTCGCCGCCGCACAGCCCCAGCACCTGATCCTGAATCGAACCGGGACCACTGGTGAATAGCGGCGCGGATCCGAACTGCAGGAAGACGCGTTTCTTCGGCGCATTGGCATAGCGCGCTTTCAGCGTATCGTATTCCTGCTGCATCGCCTGCGCCGCCTGCTGCGCTTTTTCCGGCTGCGGGCTCCACTGCGCCAGCTGACGCAGGGTGGCGATGATCTCTTCTATCGTCGAGGTCTGCACCCAGAGGACATGAATACCCAGCGACTGCAGCTGGTTAACCTGGCGTTCGGCATTGCCCCCGCGCCAGGCCAGCACCACGTCTGGCTTTAGCGCCACGATGCGCTCCAGGTTCATCCCCTGCCAGCTGGCAACCTGTTCTATGGTTTTGGCCTGCGGCGGATAATCGGAATAGCTGCTGACGCCGACCGGCGTGATCCCGGCGGCAAAGGCCAGTTCGGTATTGGCGGGGGAGAGGGTGACCACCCGCGGCGCGGCCAGTAGCCACGCCGGGGCGAGTAACAGCAGCGCGGCAAGCGCGAAGGATAGCGACTTAGCCACGTGCCAGGTTCTGTACCAGATTCTCCACCATCAGGGTGGACTGTCTGGCGGCGACCGCAAGGAACTCGTCAAAACTGAGGTGGGACTGCTGATCGGCCACGTCGGAGATGGCGCGAACCACCACGAAGGGAACCTTGAAGTTATGGCAGACGTGAGCGATGGCGGTCGCTTCCATTTCCACGGCGATTGCCTGCGGGAAATTATGGCGGATCTTCGCCAGCGCGACGGAGCCGTTAATGAAGGCATCGCCGCTGACGATCAGGCCGCGAACGGCATTGAGATCTAACGCTTTAATGCAGTCTTCGGCGGCGGCCACCAGCTTATCGTCCGCTTTAAAGCCCGCCGGGCAGCCAGGCAGCTGGCCATACTCATAACCGAAGGCAGTGACGTCGGCATCGTGGTAGCGCGCTTCATCGGAGACGACGATATCGCCGACCTTCAGCGTCGGCGCGAGGCCGCCGGCAGAACCGGTATTAATGATCACGTCAGGCTGGCAGCGCTCCAGCAGCAGGGTCGCGCCCGTCGCCGCCGCCACTTTCCCGATACCAGACTTCAGCAGAGCGACGTCAACGCCGTGAAGTTGGCCGGTATAGATTTCGCTCCCGCCAATAGTGATAGTCTGGCGGTTTTCGATTTTGTCGCGCAGGAGGGTAACTTCCTCTTCCATAGCGCCAATAATGCCAATTTTCATAGATTTACTCGCGATGTGTCAGGTTTAGTTGCATAGTCTATCATGCGCTTAAGGGGAAGCGTATTGCTCGCGCGGGAGAGGCTATGGCAAAGATTGATTTTCGCAACAAGATAAACTGGCGTCGACGCTTCCGTTCGCCGCCGCGGGTGGAGACGGAGCGCGACATCCTGCGGATCTTCGAAAGCGATCGGGGGCGGATCGTCAACTCGCCGGCCATCCGCCGCCTACAGCAAAAAACCCAGGTCTTCCCGCTGGAGCGCAACGCGGCGGTCCGTACTCGCCTGACCCACTCGCTGGAGGTGCAGCAGGTGGGGCGCTATATCGCCAAAGAAGTGCTTAGCAGGCTGAAAGAGCAGAAGCTACTGGAAGAGTATGGCCTGGAAGAGCTGACCGGGCCATTCGAGAGCGTGGTTGAAATGGCCTGCCTGATGCACGACATTGGCAACCCGCCGTTTGGCCACTTTGGCGAGGCGGCGATTAACGACTGGTTTCGCCAGCGCCTGGCCCCCGGCGATGCGCTCGGCCAGCCGTTGACCGACGATCGCTGCGAGGTACAGGCGTTACGCCTGCACGAAGGGGAAACGGCGCTGAATGCGCTGCGGCGTAAAGTGCGCCAGGATCTCTGCAGCTTTGAGGGCAACGCGCAGGGGATTCGTCTGGTCCACACGCTGATGCGGATGAATCTGACCTGGGCGCAGGTGGGCTGCATCCTGAAATATACCCGACCGGCGTGGTGGTTCGAGGCGACGCCAGCCAGTCACAGTTATTTAATGAAGAAGCCTGGCTATTATTTAGCCGAAGAAGAGTATGTCGCGCGCCTGCGTAAAGAACTGGATCTGGCACCTTACAATCGATTCCCATTAACCTGGATTATGGAGGCCGCGGATGACATCTCATATTGCGTCGCGGATCTTGAGGATGCGGTTGAAAAACGTATTTTCAGCGCCGAGCAGCTTTATCAGCATCTTTACGACGCCTGGGGCAACCATGAAAAAGGATCGTTATTCTCTCAGGTAGTGGAAAATGCCTGGGAAAAATCGCGAGCTAATTACCTGCGACAGAGCGCGGAAGATCAGTTTTTTATGTATTTGCGGGTAAACACGCTGAATAAGCTGGTGCCCTACGCGGCGCGCCGATTTATTGATAACCTGCCGGCCATCTTCACTGGCGACTTTAATCATGCGCTGCTTGAGGACGATAGCGATTGCAGCCAGCTGCTGGAACTCTATAAAAATGTAGCGATGAAACAGGTCTTTAGCCATCCGGATGTCGAGCAGCTGGAATTGCAGGGCTACCGGGTGATTAGCGGCCTGCTGGATATCTATCAGCCGCTGCTGAAATTATCTCTGGAGGATTTCAGCGAATTAGTGGCGCAGGAGCGGGTACGGCGGTTACCCATTGCCTCCCGGCTGTATCAGAAACTTTCAACCCGTCACCGGCTGGCCTATGTTGAAGCAGTAAATAAGCTGGTGCGCACGGCGCCCGAATTTGCGCTGATGGAATACTATTATCGCTGCCGTCTGATCCAGGATTATATCAGCGGAATGACGGATTTGTATGCGTGGGATGAATATCGGCGACTGATGGCGGTGGAATAGGCTGGAGTTTTGTAAAGATGGACAATAAATTTTTACTTTTTCCAGAAACTTAATTCCGGAACTTAGCGCTATAAAATGACTCTGATAGTCACGTACACAGCAACTTTCGTTATCTGATATTGAGATTGAAACTGATGAAAAAAACCACGTTAGCAATGAGTGCACTGGCTCTGAGTTTAGGTCTGGCGTTGTCCCCGCTCTCTGCGAGCGCGGCAGAAACGGCATCTTCGGCCACTAATGCACAGCAGATGCCAAGCCTGGCCCCGATGCTGGAGAAGGTGATGCCATCGGTGGTGAGCATTAACGTTGAAGGTAGCACCACTGTTAATACCCCACGGATGCCGCGTAACTTCCAGCAGTTCTTTGGCGATAATTCGCCGTTCTGCCAGGATGGTTCTCCTTTCCAGAGTTCACCGTTTTGCCAGGGCGGTGGACAGGGCGGTCAGCCTGACGGCGGCCAGCAGCAGAAATTCATGGCGCTGGGCTCCGGCGTCATCATTGATGCGGCCAAAGGGTATGTGGTGACCAACAACCACGTTGTGGACAACGCCACCACGATTAAGGTTCAACTGAGCGATGGCCGTAAGTTTGATGCCAAAGTCGTGGGCAAAGATCCGCGCTCCGATATCGCGCTGATTCAGATTCAGGATCCGAAAAACCTGACGGCGATTAAGCTGGCTGATTCTGATGCGCTGCGCGTCGGCGACTACACCGTGGCTATCGGTAACCCGTTTGGTCTGGGCGAAACCGTGACCTCCGGGATTGTCTCCGCGCTGGGCCGTAGCGGCCTGAACGTGGAAAACTACGAAAACTTTATCCAGACCGATGCGGCGATTAACCGCGGGAACTCCGGCGGCGCGCTGGTGAACCTCAACGGTGAGCTGATCGGCATTAACACCGCCATCCTGGCGCCGGACGGCGGCAACATCGGTATCGGTTTTGCTATCCCGAGCAACATGGTGAAAAACCTGACCGAGCAGATGGTGAAATATGGCCAGGTGAAACGCGGTGAGCTGGGCATCATGGGCACCGAACTGAACTCTGAACTGGCGAAAGCGATGAAAGTCGACGCCCAGCGCGGCGCCTTCGTCAGCCAGGTGATGCCAGGTTCGGCAGCCGCCAAAGCGGGCATTAAAGCCGGCGACGTGATCACCACCCTCAATGGCAAGGCGATCAGCAGCTTCGCCGCGCTACGTGCTCAGGTCGGCACCATGCCTATCGGCAGCAAAGTTGAGCTTGGCCTGCTCCGCGACGGCAAACCGGTCACCGTTACCGTCGAACTGCAGCAGAGCAACCAGACCCAGGTGGATTCCAGCACCATCTTCAACGGGATTGAAGGGGCGGAAATGAGTAACAAGGGTCAGGATAAGGGCGTGGTGGTCAACAATGTGAAAGCCGGCACCCCGGCGGCGCAGATTGGCCTCAAGAAAGGCGATATCATTGTCGGGGCGAATCAGCAGCCGGTGAAAAACATCGCCGATCTGCGGAAAATCTTCGACGCCAAACCGTCCGTGCTGGCGCTGAACATTCAGCGCGGCGACGCCTCTATCTACCTGCTGTTGCAGTAATCGTCAGCGCAAGCGCCACAGCCCCTTCCCTCGCCGAGGGCAGGGGCTTTTTTTTCGTTCTGTGACCACTTCCACAACTCCACATATCTCGCCCCGCCTTCGGGCATATGCACAATGCAGCAGGACGGAGACTCTTTTATGCTGGTGCCCTGCATAGGGGAGGATTACATGGCTGGCTGGCATCTTGATACCAAAATGGCGCAGGATATTGTGGCGCGCACGATGCGCATCATCGATACCAACATCAACGTGATGGATGCCCGCGGGCGGATTATTGGCAGCGGCGATCGGGAAAGAATTGGTGAATTGCACGAAGGCGCGCTGCTGGTGCTTTCTCAGGGGCGGGTGGTGGATATCGACGATGCGGTCGCTCGCCATCTGCACGGCGTGCGTCAGGGGATCAACCTGCCGCTACGCCTCGAAGGTGAAATCGTCGGGGTGATCGGCCTGACCGGCGAGCCGGAGGCGCTGCGGAAATATGGCGAGCTGGTGTGCATGACGGCAGAGATGATGCTGGAGCAGTCGCGGCTGATGCATCTCCTTGCGCAGGACAGCCGCCTGCGCGAAGAGCTGGTGATGAACCTGATTCAGGCGGAAGAGCATACCCCGGCGCTGAACGAATGGGCTCAGCGGTTAGGTATCGATCTCAATCAGCCGCGGGTGGTGGCGATGATTGAGGTGGACAGCGGCCAGCTCGGCGTGGACAGCGCGATGGCGGAACTGCAGCAGTTGCAGAACGCGCTGACCACCCCCGATCGCAATAATCTGGTGGCCATTGTGTCACTCACGGAAATGGTGGTGCTGAAACCGGCGCTGAACAGCTTTGGCCGCTGGGATGCCGACGATCACGTCCGCCGCGTCGAGCAGCTTATCGCCAGGATGAAAGAGAATGGTCAGCTCCGCTTTCGCGTGGCGCTGGGCAACTTCTTCACCGGTCCCGGGAGTATCGCCCGCTCTTACCGTACCGCACGGACGACCATGATGGTGGGTAAGCAACGAATGCCGGAGAGCCGCAGCTATTTCTATCAGGATCTGATGCTGCCGGTGCTGCTAGACAGCCTGCGCGGCGGCTGGCAGGCCAATGAACTGGCCCGTCCGCTGGCGCGTCTGAAGGCTATGGATAACAACGGTTTGCTGCGGCGTACGCTGCAGGCGTGGTTTCGCCATAACGTGCAGCCGCTGGCGACATCAAAGGCGCTGTTTATTCATCGCAATACCCTGGAGTATCGGTTGAACCGTATCTCGGAGCTGACCGGTCTGGATCTCGGCAGCTTTGACGATCGGCTGCTGCTCTATATAGCCCTGCAGCTGGATGAGCAACGATAGGGCGTCGAGATAAAAATGCCGGGAGGCGGTTCGCCTTACCCGGCCTGGAGGATGCATGGCGTAAGCGGCAGATTATATTGGTTGCCCGGTCAGGCGGTGCGCCGCCGGGAACGCTGTCACTTACGGGTAAGTTTTTCCAGATCGGCTTCGATTTCGCTGATCTTATTGGTGACCACGCTTTCCAGATGGCGTAAATCGTCGAGGATTTTACGCTTGAGATCGATTTCAGTGCGATCGCGCTGGCAGATCTGATCCAGTTCGTCGATGACGTAGCGCAGATTGGGGCTGATCTCCTGGACTTCTTTGTAGCCCTGGCCGACGCCGTCGGCGACAACGGTTTTGCGCTGACGCGGGTATTTAAACTTCACGCTCTTGGCGAAGAATTCGCCTTTGTCTTTCTGAAAATAGATTTTCAGGATGTCGTTGTTAGCTTCCTGCCGCAGGCTATAGCGATCGATCTCATCAGGGTTGGTAATGCCAAGACTTTTCAGATTATCGTACATAACGGTACCTTTGATAGCATCATAACCATTGAATAATTAACGAAAAAATCCATTTTCGCCAGCATCAAATATAAAAAAAGCGGGATATCTCCCGCTTTTTATTTGCTTTAGTCGATGGTGCGCAGCAGTTCGTTAATGCCGACTTTGCCGCGGGTTTTGGCATCGACTTTCTTAACGATCACCGCGCAGTACAGGCTGTATTTACCATCCTTCGACGGCAGGTTGCCTGACACGACTACCGAGCCAGCCGGTACGCGGCCGTAGAAGACTTCACCGGTTTCGCGATCGTAGATTTTGGTGCTCTGACCCAGGTAAACGCCCATGGAGATGACGGAGCCTTCTTCGACAATCACCCCTTCAACCACTTCAGAGCGCGCGCCGATGAAGCAGTTGTCTTCGATGATGGTCGGGTTCGCCTGCAGCGGCTCCAGTACGCCACCGATGCCGACGCCGCCGGACAGGTGAACGTTTTTACCGATCTGCGCGCAGGAGCCGACGGTAGCCCAGGTATCAACCATGGTGCCTTCGTCAACGTAGGCGCCGATGTTAACGTAGGACGGCATCAGCACGGTGTTGCGGGCGATGAATGCGCCCTGACGTACCGCTGCCGGCGGCACCACGCGGAAACCTTCTTTCTGGAAACGCGCTTCGTCATAGTCAGCGAATTTCATCGGTACTTTATCGAAGTAGCGGCTTTCCGCACCATCGATAACCTGGTTATCGTTAATACGGAAAGAGAGCAGTACCGCTTTCTTCAGCCATTGATGCGTCACCCACTGACCATCGATCTTCTCAGCGACGCGCAGCGCGCCGGAATCCAGAAGGGCGATAACCTGGTTTACCGCTTCGCGGGTCACGGTATCCACATTGGCCGGCGTGATGTCGGCGCGACGCTCGAAGGCGGACTCAATAACGTTCTGTAACTGCTGCATTGTTTCTTTCCATTCACTAAAAAAAATACGTCACCCTTTATCGTTTGGATTGAGGGCCTCTGTCAACCGTTGTTGCACTTCTTGTTGTAGCTCATTATTAAGGCCACGCCGGTCGGCGGTGGCGATTATAAATAAATCTTCTACTCGCTCACCAATTGTCGTAATTCGCGCCCCGTGAAGCGAAATACCGAGGTCGGCGAACACCTGGCCGACGCGGGCGAGCAGCCCTGGCTGATCGAGCGCAATCAGCTCGAGAAACGATTTTCGATCGGTATGGGTCGGCAGGAAATTCACCTCTGTCGGCACAGAGAAGTGACGCAGTTTTGCCGCCTGACGACGCGGGGCCGGGGGTTCCCAGCTGCGCTGAGTTATCGTCTGTTCAAGACCGTGGCGAATCGCGTCGTGGCGGTCAGCTGAAAGCGGGCTGCCGTCGGGTTCGAGGACAATAAAGGTATCCATCGCCATGCCGTCGCGGGTGGTGAAGATCTGCGCGTCGTGGACGCTGAGGTTGCGGCGGTCCAGTTCGCCGCACACCGCGGCAAACAGATAAGGGCGATCCGGGCTCCAGATAAAAATCTCCGTACCGCCGCGGGTGGCCTGCGAACTCAGCAGAATCATCGGCTTATTCAGATCGTGACGCAGCAGGTTGCGGGCGTGCCAGGCGAGCTGCGTCGGCGTATGCCGCACGAAATAGTTGGCGCGGCAGCGGTTCCAGATCTGATGCAGCGCCTCTTCATTAATATTGTCCATCCGCAGCAGGGCCAGCGCCTGCAGCTGATGATGACGCACCCGTTCGCGCATATCCGGGGTGCTTTGCATGCCCCGACGCAGCTGTTTCTCGGTGGCGAAATAGAGTTCGCGCAGCAGGCTCTGCTTCCAGCTGTTCCACAGCGTTTCGTTGGTGGCGCAGATGTCGGCGACGGTCAGGCACACCAGATAGCGCAGGCGATTTTCCGTTTGCACTTCCTCGGCGAACTGCTTAATCACCTCCGGATCCTGAATGTCGCGCCGCTGGGCGGTGACCGACATCAGCAGATGGTGACGCACCAGCCAGGCGACCAGTTGCGTTTCGCGAGAGTTCAGTCCGTGCAGCTCGGCAAACTTCAGCACATCCTGCGCGCCGAGGATCGAGTGGTCGCCGCCACGCCCTTTCGCAATGTCGTGGAACAGGGCGGCGATTAAAATCAGCTCCGGGTGCGTTAAGCGCGGCCACAACTCCACGCACAGCGGGTGGCGGCTGCGGGTTTCTTCTTTGGCAAAGCTCTCCAGCTTCAGCATCACGCGGATGGTGTGTTCATCGACGGTGTAGGCGTGAAACAGATCGAACTGCATCTGGCCGACGATATGTGACCACTGCGGCATATAGGCCCACAGCACGCTGTGGCGATGCATCGGCAGCAGTCCGCGGCTGACCGCCCCCTGATGGCGCAGCATGCTGAGAAAGAGCGTACGCGCCTCCGGGATATAGCACAGCGGCTGGGTCAGATGGCGCCGGGCATGGCGCAGATGGCGCAACGTCGTGGAGTAGATGCCGGTGATAGTGCTGTTGCGCACCATCATATAAAACATGCGCAGAATGGCCTGCGGTTCGCGAATAAACAGCGTGTCGTCACGCAGATCGATAAGAGTGCCGCGCAACTGGAAGTCATCGTCTATCGGGCGCGGTTTTTCGTCCTCGGTCAGGGCGAGAATAGCCTCTTCAAACAGCTGAAGCAGCATCTGGTTCAGCTCGCTCACCCGGCGGGTGACGCGGAAGAAGTCCTTCATCATATGCTCAATCGGCTGGTTGCCGTCGCCTTCATAGCCGAGCCGGCGGGCGACGCTGAGCTGACGGTCGAAAAGCAGACGGTTGTCATAGCGAGTGAGTTCAAGATGCAGCGCGAAACGGATGCGCCACAGCTGATGCAGACACTCGTTGAGCTCATTGCGCTCGGCTTCGGTCAGAAAGCCGAAGCCGACCATCTCATCCATCGAGGTGGCGCCAAAATGACGGCGAGCCACCCACTGTAGCGTATGGATGTCGCGCAGGCCGCCGGGGCTGCTTTTCACGTCCGGCTCCAGGTTATAGCTGGTGCCGTGATAGCGTTGATGACGGACGTTCTGCTCTTCCACCTTGGCGGCGAAGAACTTTTCCGATGGCCAGAAGCCGTCGCTAAAAATATGTTTTTGCAGTTCAAGGAACAGCGCGACGTCGCCGATCAGCAGGCGCGATTCAATCAAGTTAGTGGCGACGGTGAGATCCGAGAGTCCTTCGAGCAGGCACTCTTCGAGGGTGCGCACGCTGTGGCCCACCTCCAGCTTGACGTCCCACAGCAGCGTCAGCAGTTCGCCGACCTTTTGCGCCTGGTCGTCCGGCAGCTTTTTGCGGCTGAGGATCAGCAGGTCGACGTCAGAGAGCGGGTGCAGCTCGCCGCGGCCATAGCCGCCGACGGCCACCAGCGCCAGATCGCAGACGGATTCAAAACCGTAGGCGATCCACAACCGCTGCAGCAGCTGGTCGATAAATTCGGTGCGCGCCGCAATGAGCTGCTCCGCGGCGATGCCGGAGTCAAACGCCTCGCCCAGCCAGTGCTGGAAGGTATCGATGTGCGCCTTAATTGCAGCACAGTTCAGATCGCCCTGCGGCCAGCTCACCGGATGTTCCGGCGGGACGGGCAGAAGAGGGGAGGCTGTGTCAGGTAATGAGTTGCTCATCGCGTCACCATAAGAAAAAACTATCTAATAAAAAAGCCGGCGGGCGCCGGCTTTTCATCATTCATCGTGCGAGATTATCGCCGGGATGGTGTCATCCTTGCGTAGCGTCAGAATTTCGCAGCCGTTGTCTGTCACCACAATAGTATGCTCGTACTGCGCAGACAAGCTCCGGTCTTTAGTTTTCACCGTCCAGCCGTCTTTCATGCTGCGGATCTCTTTTTTACCCGCGTTGACCATCGGCTCGATGGTGAAGGTCATGCCGGGTTTGAGCACAACGTTGGTTTCTGGTGAGTCGTAGTGCAGCACCTGCGGCTCTTCATGGAAGCCGCGGCCGATACCGTGGCCACAGTATTCGCGCACCACGGAAAAACCTTCGGCTTCAACGTATTTCTGGATCGCCGCGCCGATGGTGCGCAGGTTGATCCCCGGCTTCACCATTTTCAGCGCCAGATACAGGCTTTCCTGAGTGATGCGGCACAGGCGCTCACCGAGAATCGTCGGTTTACCGACGATAAACATTTTGGAGGTGTCGCCATGGAAATCATCTTTAATGACCGTCACGTCGATGTTAACGATATCGCCATCTTTCAGCAGTTTGCCGTCGTCAGGGATACCGTGGCAAACCACTTCGTTGACCGAAATGCAGACGGACTTCGGATAGCCGTGATAGCCGAGGCAGGCGGAAATGGCCTTCTGCTCGTTAACGATATAGTCGTTACAGATGCGGTCCAGTTCGCCGGTGCTGACGCCAGGTTTAACCCAGGGTTCGATCATTTCCAGCACTTCAGCGGCCAGGCGGCCGGCAACGCGCATTTTTTCAATGTCTTCAGATGTCTTGATAGAGATAGCCATGGAGTATGTCCAGCAGTGTCGATATTTTCGACAATAATAGAGTAAGTCCTGCCAATGGTAACAGTCCGGGCAGGCTGGTGCCAAATTGAGAATCATTAACAGCACGTGGCGTCAACAAGAGTTGGTGTCTGGGCGGATTTTGTGGTATAAAGCGCGCCGGACTTCCGTTCCATCTCAGATACACAAGGATGGGCGTAAGCGACATACTCATATTGTGTAAATAACACACACGTATCGACACATATTCCGGGGTGCCCCTTGGGGTCGGTAATATGGGATACGTGGAGGCATAACCCCAATTTAATCTATAGAGGTTTTAAACATGGCAACTGTTTCCATGCGCGACATGCTCAAGGCTGGTGTTCACTTTGGTCACCAGACCCGTTACTGGAACCCGAAAATGAAGCCTTTCATCTTCGGCGCGCGTAACAAAGTTCACATCATCAACCTTGAGAAAACGGTACCGATGTTCAACGAAGCTCTGGCTGAGCTGAACAAAATCTCTGCCCGTAAAGGCAAGATCCTGTTCGTGGGTACTAAGCGCGCTGCAAGCGAAGCGGTAAAAGAAGCTGCTAACAGCTGCGACCAGTTCTTCGTGAACCATCGCTGGCTGGGCGGTATGCTGACTAACTGGAAAACCGTTCGTCAGTCCATCAAACGTCTGAAAGACCTGGAAACTCAGTCCCAGGACGGTACTTTCGACAAGCTGACCAAGAAAGAAGCGCTGATGCGCACTCGTGAGCTGGACAAGCTGGAAAACAGCCTGGGCGGTATCAAAGACATGGGCGGCCTGCCGGACGCACTGTTCGTTATCGACGCTGACCACGAGCACATCGCTATCAAAGAAGCAAACAACCTGGGTATCCCGGTATTTGCTATCGTTGATACCAACTCTGATCCGGACGGCGTAGACTTCGTTATCCCGGGTAACGACGATGCAATCCGCGCAGTAAGCCTGTACCTGGGCGCTGTTGCTGCTACCGTTCGTGAAGGTCGCTCTCAGGACCTGGCTTCTCAGGCGGAAGAAAGCTTCGTAGAAGCTGAATAATAAGGTTTAAGCCCTTATTAGTACCGTGTATGAATAGGGGCCCATTACAGGCCCCTTTTTTCAATTTACGCTGTTTGGCCGTTGGCCGGGCAGTATCCACATCTCCCGAGGATTTTAGAATGGCTGAAATTACCGCTTCCCTGGTAAAAGAACTGCGCGAACGTACTGGCGCAGGCATGATGGATTGCAAAAAAGCGCTGACTGAAGCGAATGGCGACATCGAGCTGGCAATCGAAAACATGCGTAAATCCGGCGCGATCAAAGCGGCGAAGAAAGCAGGCAACGTGGCTGCTGACGGCGTGATCAAAACCAAAATCGAAGGCAACTACGGTTACATTCTGGAAGTTAACTGCCAGACTGACTTCGTTGCTAAAGATGGTGGTTTCCAGGCATTTGCTGACAAAGTACTGGACGCTGCTGTTGCGGGTAAAATCTCCGACGTTGAAGTTCTGAAAGCGCAGTTCGAAGAAGAACGCGTTGCGCTGGTTGCTAAAATCGGTGAGAACATCAACATCCGTCGTATCGCTGTTCTGGAAGGCGACGTTCTGGGTAGCTACCAGCACGGTGCGCGCATCGGTGTTCTGGTTGCCGCTAAAGGCGCTGACGAAGAGCTGGTTAAGCAGCTGGCAATGCACGTTGCAGCAAGCAAGCCGGAATTCGTTAAGCCGGAAGACGTGTCTGCTGAAGTGGTAGAGAAAGAGTACCAGGTACAGCTGGACATCGCGATGCAGTCCGGTAAGCCGAAAGAAATCGCAGAGAAAATGGTTGAAGGCCGCATGAAGAAATTCACCGGCGAAGTTTCTCTGACGGGTCAGCCTTTCGTTATGGAGCCGAGCAAATCTGTTGGCCAACTGCTGAAAGAGCACAACGCTGACGTGACTGGCTTCATCCGCTTTGAAGTGGGCGAAGGCATCGAGAAAGTTGAGACTGACTTTGCAGCAGAAGTTGCTGCGATGTCCAAGCAGTCTTAATTTTTACAAGGAGCCGCCTGAGGGCGGCTTCTTTTTGCGCCCATTTTGTAAATTCAGCCAACTGCGTATAGTGACCGCGCTGAAATGCGACATACAATGTCGCCAGAATTCTCATATCTCATTCGTTGACAGTCTCAGGAAAGAAACATGGCTACCAATGCAAAACCCGTCTACAAACGTATTCTGCTGAAATTAAGTGGCGAAGCGCTGCAGGGCTCAGAAGGCTTCGGTATTGATGCAAGCATACTTGACCGCATGGCTCAGGAGATCAAAGAGCTGGTCGAGCTGGGTATTCAGGTTGGCGTAGTAATTGGTGGTGGTAACCTGTTCCGTGGTGCTGGTCTGGCGAAAGCGGGTATGAACCGCGTTGTGGGCGACCACATGGGCATGCTGGCAACGGTCATGAACGGCCTGGCAATGCGTGATGCGCTCCACCGCGCCTATGTGAACGCTCGTCTGATGTCCGCCATCCCGCTGAACGGCGTGTGCGACAACTACAGCTGGGCAGAGGCGATCAGCCTGCTGCGCAACAACCGCGTGGTGATCCTCTCCGCAGGCACCGGCAACCCGTTCTTTACCACCGATTCCGCAGCCTGCCTGCGTGGTATTGAAATTGAAGCCGACGTGGTGCTGAAAGCGACCAAGGTTGACGGTGTGTTTACCGCGGATCCGGCAAAAGATCCTTCTGCCACCATGTACGATCAGCTGACCTACAGCGAAGTGCTGGATAAAGAGCTGAAAGTGATGGATCTGGCGGCCTTCACCCTGGCGCGTGACCACAAATTGCCGATTCGCGTCTTCAACATGAACAAACCCGGCGCCCTGCGTCGCGTGGTCATGGGCGAAAAAGAAGGCACATTGATCACGGAATAATTCCCGTCAGCGCCAAATCCGGGTAATATTCCGCTTTACTTTCGCGGGGATATTGCCCGGTGATTTTCATTAAATCTGACTATACTTAGCTCATTTTCCGACGGGTGTCCCGTCTGGTCTGACTGAGACAAGCTTTCAAGGATTCGTAACGTGATTAGCGATATCAGAAAAGATGCTGAAATCCGCATGGAAAAATGCGTCGAAGCATTCAAAAACCAAATCAGCAAAATTCGCACGGGTCGTGCTTCTCCGAGCCTGCTGGACGGGATTGTTGTTGAATACTACGGTACGCCGACTCCGCTGCGCCAGCTGGCCAGCGTCACCGTCGAAGACTCCCGTACCCTGAAAATCAACGTCTTTGACCGTTCTATGTCTGCGGCTGTTGAAAAAGCGATCATGGCGTCTGACCTCGGTCTGAACCCAAGCTCCGCCGGCAGCGATATTCGTGTTCCGCTGCCGCCGCTGACCGAAGAGCGTCGTAAAGATCTGACCAAGATCGTCCGTGGCGAAGCTGAGCAGGCGCGTGTCGCCGTGCGTAACGTTCGCCGTGACGCGAACGACAAAGTTAAAGCGCTGCTGAAAGAGAAAGAGATCAGCGAAGATGACGATCGCCGTTCTCAGGACGACGTGCAGAAAATGACTGACGCCGCAATCAAGAAAGTTGACGCGGCGCTGGCAGATAAAGAAGCGGAACTGATGCAGTTCTGATGCTCTGCTGTTGCTCGGGCCGATACTTCCTGGCCTGAGTAAAATCTGAAACGCCGTACAGAAGACTGTACGCTCAATTCTCGGGATTGCGTTGAGCCGGCTGGCCTTGTAGCCTTTAGCGCTAAGTTGAAGGCCTGATGCCGCCGCCTTATCCCCGATAGTTGTTGCGTAGGGGCTTGCTGGCGGCGTTTTGCTTTTTATTCTGTTTCCTTTCTTCTGGACGTCTCATGAAGCAATTAACCGTTCTCGGTTCGACCGGCTCCATTGGCTGTAGCACGCTGGACGTGGTACGCCATAACCCTGGTTGCTTTTCCGTCGCCGCGCTGGTCGCGGGGAAAAACGTTGACCGCATGGTTGAACAATGCCTGGAATTTACTCCGCGTTACGCCGTGATGGATGATGCGCAAAGCGCTGAGCGGTTGCGCATCCGTCTGCATGAGCATGGCTGCCGTACCGAGGTGCTGAGCGGCCAGCAGGCGGCGGCTGAGGTCGCGGCGCTGGATGAGGTCGATCAGGTGATGGCGGCAATCGTCGGCGCGGCGGGGCTGGTACCGACGCTTGCGGCGATCCGCGCCGGGAAAACCGTGTTGTTGGCGAATAAAGAATCGCTGGTGACCTGCGGTCGCTTGTTCATGGAGGCCGTTCAGCGGTCGGGGGCGCGATTGCTGCCGGTCGATAGCGAACATAACGCGATTTTTCAGAGTATGCCGGAGACAATTCAACAGCATCTGGGATACGCTGACCTCACCCGGAATGGCGTCTCGTCCATTCTGTTAACCGGTTCCGGGGGGCCTTTCCGCGAGACGGACGTGGCTGAACTATCGGCGATGACCCCGGATCAGGCCTGCCGCCATCCCAACTGGTCGATGGGACGTAAGATCTCCGTCGATTCAGCCACGATGATGAACAAAGGTCTGGAATATATTGAAGCCCGCTGGCTGTTCAATGCTTCGGCGCAGCAGATGGAAGTGCTGATCCACCCGCAGTCGGTGATCCACTCGATGGTTCGCTATCAGGACGGCAGCGTGCTGGCCCAGCTTGGGGAGCCGGATATGCGCACGCCGATTGCTCATACCATGGGCTGGCCACAGCGCCTGAGCTCCGGGGTCAAACCACTGGACTTCTGCCAGCTGAGCAACCTGAGCTTCTCCGCGCCGGACTACGCCCGCTATCCCTGCCTGAAGCTGGCGATGGACGCGTTTGAGGTCGGCCAGGCGGCCACCACGGCGCTGAATGCGGCCAATGAAGAGTCGGTTGCCGCGTTTCTGCATGGCGATATCCGCTTTACCGATATTGCGGCGGTGAATCTGGCGGTGCTGGATAAGATGAACCTGCAGGAGCCGCAAAGCATTGATGATGTTCTGGTTATCGACGCTGACGCTCGTGCGGTAGCTCACCAGCAGCTTAATCGTTTGGGCGCGCAGGCGTAACGCGGTGGTATTTGTGGGCGAAAGGCTTCGGTGATATAGTCTGCGCCACCCGATCGTTGCATTTTGTTGTTAAAGATTACGGTGGCCGTGGCAAAACACGGCTTTTTTGCGTAAAGCTTTTGGTTGTTCTCTGCGATTGGCTGCAGCCCCGGCATCGGATAAAAATGCGTATCCAGCGCGGCCCGGTGGCCTCTGTTTGGTGGCTAGTTAATCCTTATTATGGACTTAAAACGCGTGATGTTGTCTGCTAATCAAACTGTCAGCGAAATATCGCCAACTCATGGCTGCCGTCATGTCGCCATTATTATGGATGGCAACGGCCGTTGGGCGAAACGGCAAGGTAAAATTCGCGCTTTCGGGCACAAGGCCGGTGCGAAATCCGTGCGTCGCGCGGTCTCCTTCGCGGCGAATAATGGAATTGAGGCGTTAACGTTATACGCGTTCAGCAGCGAAAACTGGAACCGTCCAGCCCAGGAAGTCAGCGCGCTGATGGAACTGTTCGTCTGGGCGCTGGATAGCGAAGTCAAAAGTCTGCACCGACACAATGTGCGTTTGCGGGTCATTGGCGACACCACGCGCTTCAATGCGCGCCTGCAGGAACGCATCCGCAAAGCGGAAGCGTTGACCGCAAACAATACCGGCTTAACGCTGAACATTGCGGCAAATTACGGCGGTCGCTGGGATATTACCCAGGGCGTTCGTCTGCTGGCGAAACAAGTACAGGACGGGACGCTGCTGCCTGAAGAGATCACGGAAGAAATGCTGAGTCAGCAGGTCTGCATGCATGAACTGGCTCCCGTTGATTTAGTTATTAGGACCGGGGGAGAGCACCGAATAAGTAACTTTTTGATTTGGCAAATTGCCTATGCCGAACTTTACTTTACGGATGTTCTTTGGCCCGATTTTGCTGAACAGGACTTTGAAGGTGCACTCCATGCCTTTGTTAATCGAGAGCGTCGTTTCGGCGGCACTGAGCCGGGTGGCAGTCATGCCTGATGGGGGTCACTTTTGCTGAAGTATCGCCTGATATCTGCTTTCGTCTTAATTCCCGTCGTCATTGCGGCGCTGTTCTTATTGCCGCCGATGGGATTTGCTATCGTGACCCTCGTGGTCTGCATGCTCGCCGCGTGGGAGTGGGGGCAACTGAGCGGTTTCACCTCAACGTCGCAGCGGGTCTGGCTGGCGGTGCTGTGCGGCCTTCTGCTGGCTGCCATGCTTTTTCTGCTGCCTGAATACCATTATGACGTTCATCAACCGATGGTGGAAGGTTCACTCTGGGCCTCATTCGCCTGGTGGATCGTCGCGCTGTTGCTGGTGTTATCGTACCCGGCGTCGGCGGCATTTTGGCGCCATTCCAAAGTGCTGCGCCTTATCTTCGGCATATTGACCATTGTTCCGTTTTTCTGGGGCATGCTGGCGCTGCGCGCCTGGCACTATACCGATAATCACTACAGCGGTGCGGTGTGGCTGCTGTACGTCATGATCCTGGTCTGGGGAGCCGACTCTGGCGCCTACATGTTTGGCAAAATGTTCGGCAAGCATAAGCTGGCGCCGAAGGTTTCACCGGGAAAAACCTGGCAGGGTTTTTTTGGCGGTTTGCTGACGGCGGCCGTGATCTCCTGGGCTTACGGGGTGTGGGCGCATCTTGACGTCACGCCGACGGTGCTGCTGGTCTGTTCCGTGGTGGCGGCCCTGGCTTCCGTGCTGGGCGATCTGACGGAAAGTATGTTTAAGCGCGAGGCCGGCATTAAGGATAGCGGGCACTTGATTCCCGGACACGGCGGTATTCTCGATCGTATCGACAGCCTGACGGCGGCGGTACCGGTCTTTGCCTGTCTGCTACTGTTGGTCTTCAGGACGATTTGACGGAAGGTTATATGCTGAGCGTGCTCTGGAATCTGGCAGCTTTTATCATTGCGCTTGGCGTACTGATTACGGTGCATGAGTTTGGCCATTTTTGGGTGGCGCGCCGCTGCGGCATCCGGGTTGAGCGTTTTTCTATCGGCTTTGGCAAAGCGCTGTGGCGGCGGATGGATAAGCAGGGCACGGAGTTCGTGATTGCCCTGATCCCGCTGGGCGGCTACGTCAAGATGCTGGACGAGCGCGTCGAGGCGGTGGCGCCGGAGATGCGCCACTACGCCTTCAACAATAAAACCGTCGGCCAGCGTGCGGCGGTGATTGCCGCCGGCCCCATCGCTAACTTCATTTTCGCTATCTTTGCTTACTGGCTGGTCTTTATTATCGGTGTTCCTGGCGTGCGGCCGGTGGTGGGTGAAATAACGCCCAATTCGGTTGCCGCGCAAGCACAAATTGCAAAAGGAACGGAACTTAAAGCGATAGATGGTATCGAAACGCCTGATTGGGATGCGGTGCGTATGCAGCTGGTCGCCAAAATCGGCAACCCGCAAACAATACTTACCGTCGCCCCTTTCGGGACCAATCAGCGCCAGGATAAAATCGTCGATCTGCGGCACTGGGCGTTTGAGCCAGACAAGCAAGATCCCGTGACCTCGCTGGGGATCCAGCCGCGCAGCGCGCAGATTGATACGGTGCTGGCGGAGGTCCAGACGGGCTCGGCAGCCCAGAAAGCGGGTTTGCAAGCGGGCGATCGGATCGTTAAAGTCGATGGTCAACCGTTAACGCAGTGGATGACGTTTGTTAATCTGGTGCGCGATAATCCGGGCAAAGCGCTGGCGCTGGAGATTGAACGGCAGGGGAGTGCGCTGCCGTTAACCCTGACGCCGGATGCGAAAACGGTAAAAGGTAAGGCAGAAGGGTTCGCAGGGGTGGTGCCAAAGGTCATCCCGCTACCTGAGGAATACAAGACAGTACGTCAGTACGGACCGTTTGCCGCCATCGCTGAAGCCACGGATAAAACCTGGCAGCTGATGTCACTGACGGTCAGGATGCTGGGTAAATTGATAACCGGTGATGTCAAACTGAACAACCTCAGTGGGCCGATCTCTATCGCTCAGGGGGCTGGAATGTCAGCGGAGTTTGGGTTGATTTATTATCTGATGTTCCTTGCGCTGATTAGCGTGAACCTCGGAATCATCAACCTGTTCCCACTGCCCGTACTGGATGGGGGACATCTGCTGTTTTTAGCGATCGAAAAGCTGAAGGGCGGGCCGGTATCCGAGCGAGTTCAAGACTTTAGTTATCGCATTGGCTCAATACTGCTGGTGCTGTTAATGGGGCTTGCACTTTTCAATGATTTCTCTCGGTTATAAGAGAGTTTGTTAGGAAGAACGCATAATAACGATGGCGATGAAAAAGTTGCTCATAGCGTCGCTGCTGTTTAGCAGCGCGACTGTATACGGTGCTGAAGGGTTCGTGGTGAAGGACATTCATTTCGAAGGCTTGCAGCGTGTCGCTGTTGGTGCGGCCCTCCTCAGTATGCCAGTGCGTCCTGGCGATACGGTGACCGACGATGATATCAGTAACACTATTCGCGCGCTGTTTGCCACTGGCAACTTTGAGGACGTCCGCGTCCTGCGCGATGGTGATACCCTGCTGGTGCAGGTGAAAGAGCGTCCGACGATCGCCAGCATCACCTTCTCCGGCAATAAGTCGGTGAAAGATGACATGCTCAAGCAGAACCTCGAGGCCTCTGGTGTTCGGGTGGGCGAGTCGCTTGACCGCACGACCATCGCGGATATCGAGAAGGGTCTGGAGGATTTCTACTACAGCGTTGGTAAATACAGCGCCAGCGTCAAAGCGGTTGTGACGCCGCTGCCGCGTAACCGTGTCGATCTGAAGCTGGTCTTCCAGGAAGGCGTCTCCGCAAAAATTCAGCAGATCAATATCGTCGGCAACCATGCGTTTTCGACCGATGAACTGATCTCCCACTTCCAGCTGCGCGATGAGGTACCGTGGTGGAACGTGGTCGGCGACCGTAAATACCAGAAGCAGAAGCTGGCGGGCGACCTTGAAACCCTGCGCAGCTACTATCTGGATCGCGGTTATGCCCGTTTCAACATCGATTCTACTCAGGTTAGCCTGACGCCGGACAAGAAAGGGATCTACATTACCGTCAACATCACCGAAGGCGATCAGTACAAGCTTTCCGGGGTGCAGGTAACGGGCGATCTCGCGGGCCATTCGGCCGAAATCGAAGCGCTGACCAAAGTCGAGCCGGGCGAACTGTACAACGGCGCGAAAGTAACCAAGATGGAAAACGACATCAAGAAACTGTTGGGTCGTTATGGTTACGCCTACCCGCGCGTTCAGTCGCAGCCGGAAATCAACGACAGCGATAAGACCGTCAAACTGCACGTCAACGTCGATGCGGGTAACCGCTATTACGTGCGTAAAATTCGCTTCGAAGGTAACGACACCTCCAAAGATGCCGTCCTGCGCCGCGAAATGCGCCAGATGGAAGGCGCATGGCTGGGGAGCGATCTCGTCGATCAGGGTAAAGACCGCCTCAACCGTTTAGGCTTCTTCGAAACGGTGGATACCGATACCCAACGCGTGCCGGGCAGCCCGGACCAGGTCGATGTTGTCTACAAGGTGAAAGAGCGTAACACCGGTAGCTTCAACTTCGGTATCGGCTACGGTACCGAAAGCGGCGTCAGCTTCCAGGCGGGCGTCCAGCAGGATAACTGGTTAGGTACCGGTTATGCGGTCGGGATCAACGGCACCAAAAACGATTACCAGACCTATACCGAACTGTCGGTGACCAACCCGTACTTCACCGTTGACGGTGTGAGCCTCGGCGGCCGTATCTTCTATAATGACTTTGATGCGAACGATGCGGATCTGTCTGACTATACCAACAAAAGCTATGGTACAGACGTCACGCTGGGCTTCCCGGTCAACGAATACAACACGCTGCGCGCCGGGGTCGGTTATGTTCATAACTCCCTGTCCAATATGCAGCCGCAGGTGGCGATGTGGCGTTACCTGAACTCGATGGGCCAGTATCCGGACAACACCAACGACCGGAACTCGTTCAGTGCGAATGACTTCACCTTCAACTACGGTTGGACCTATAACAAGCTTGACCGCGGCTTCTTCCCAACGGAAGGTTCGCGCGTCAACCTGAACGGTAAAGTGACCATTCCGGGCTCAGACAACGAATACTACAAAGCGACGCTGGATACCGCCACCTATGTGCCGATCGACAACGATCACCAGTGGGTAGTGCTGGGTCGTACCCGCTTTGGCTATGGCGATGGTATCGGCGGCAAAGAGATGCCGTTCTATGAGAACTTCTATGCCGGTGGTTCCAGCACCGTGCGTGGCTTCCAGTCGAACACCATTGGTCCGAAGGCGGTGTACTTCCCGTCGAGCAGCCGTCATGATGGCGATAGCGGTTATACCAATGACTGTAAGAGCACCGAATCCGCGCCGTGTAAATCCGATGATGCGGTGGGCGGTAACGCGATGGCGGTGGCCAGCCTGGAGCTGATTACCCCGACGCCGTTTATTAGTGACAAATATGCGAACTCGGTCCGTACTTCCGTCTTCTGGGATATGGGTACCGTATGGGATACTCACTGGGATTCGAACGCCTATGGCGGTTACCCGGATTACAGTGATCCGAGCAACATCCGTATGTCTGCGGGTATTGCCGTGCAGTGGATGTCGCCGTTGGGGCCGTTGGTCTTCTCCTACGCCCAACCGTTCAAAAAGTACGATGGAGACAAAGCCGAACAGTTCCAGTTTAACATTGGTAAAACCTGGTAATTGTTGGCGGCAACGGAATGCAAGTGCAGTATAGCGCTGACTGTAGGCGATAACGCGGTTATCGCCTCGCCACGCAAATAACGGTACCCCTGGGTACTCATGGGATGGTAAGGAGTTTATTGTGAAAAAGTGGTTATTAGCTGCAGGTCTGGGTTTGGCAATGGTAACTTCCGCTCAGGCGGCAGATAAAATTGCCCTGGTGAACATGAACAGCCTGTTCCAACAGGTTGCCCAGAAAACTGGCGTTTCCAACACGCTGGAAAACGAGTTCAAAGGCCGCGCTAGCGAACTGCAGCGTATGGAAGGCGACCTGCAGTCTAAAATGCAGCGTCTGCAGTCCATGAAGCCGGGCGCCGATCGTACCAAACTGGAAAAAGACGTGATGGCTCAGCGCCAGACCTTCTCCCAGAAAGCGCAGGCGTTTGAACAGGATCGCGCACGTCGTTCCAACGAAGAGCGTGGCAAACTGGTTACCCGCATCCAGACTGCTGTACAGAGCGTAGCGAAAGATCAGAGCATCGATCTGGTGGTTGACGCAAATGCCGTTGCATACAACAGCAGCGATGTAAAAGACATCACCGCTGATGTGCTGAAACAGGTTAAATAAGTAATGCCTTCAATTCGACTGGCTGATCTCGCGCAGCAGTTGGATGCAGAATTACACGGTGATGGCGATATCGTCATCACCGGCGTTGCGTCCATGCAGAGCGCGAAAACGGGCCAAATCACTTTCATGGTCAACCCTAAGTACCGTGAACACCTGGCCGCTTGTCAGGCTTCTGCCGTTGTCATGACGCAGGATGATTTGCCTTTTGCCCATAGCGCCGCGCTGGTAGTGCGTAATCCCTACCTGACCTACGCGCGCATGGCTCAAATTCTTGATACCACGCCGCAGCCGGCACAGGATATCGCGCCGAGCGCGGTCATCGATCCGTCGGCGAAGCTGGGTAACAACGTGGCTATCGGCGCTAACGCGGTTATCGAATCCGGTGTTGTACTGGGCGATAACGTGGCGATCGGCGCAGGCTGCTTCGTTGGGAAAAATACGAAAATCGGTGCCGGCTCGCGTTTGTGGGCCAATGTGACCATTTACCATGAGATTGAGATCGGCGAGAATTGCCTGATCCAGTCCAGCACGGTGATCGGCGCGGATGGCTTCGGTTATGCTAACGATCGCGGTAACTGGGTCAAGATCCCGCAACTGGGTCGCGTCATTATTGGCGATCGCGTGGAGATTGGCGCCTGCACCACCATCGATCGCGGCGCGCTGGACGATACCCTTATCGGTAACGGGGTTATCATTGATAACCAGTGTCAGATTGCGCATAACGTGGTGATTGGCGACAATACCGCGGTTGCCGGCGGCGTTATCATGGCGGGCAGCCTGAAAATTGGCCGCTACTGCATGATTGGCGGCGCCAGCGTGATTAACGGCCATATGGAAATCTGCGATAAAGTCACCGTCACGGGGATGGGGATGGTGATGCGTCCTATTTCTGAACCTGGCGTATACTCCTCTGGTATTCCGCTGCAGCCGAACAAGGCGTGGCGTAAAACTGCGGCGCTGGTGATGAATATTGACGAGATGAGCAAGCGCCTGAAAGCGATTGAGCGCAAGGTTAATCAACAAGACTAATTCATCATTTGGTCACATGACATTTCCGGCCTGTTGCATTCGCTAAAAGATTGCCGCAGGCCGTGTTATTATTGCCTTTTAGTACATTTAGACAGGAAGAGTATTTTGACTACTGACACTCATACTCTGCACATTGAAGAGATTCTGGAACTTCTGCCTCACCGTTACCCGTTCCTGCTGGTAGACCGCGTGCTGGATTTTGAAGAAGGTCGTTTTCTGCGCGCAGTAAAAAATGTTTCTGTAAACGAGCCGTTTTTCCAGGGGCACTTCCCTGGTAAGCCGATTTTGCCTGGCGTGCTGATTCTGGAAGCGATGGCGCAGGCCACCGGGATTCTGGCATTTAAAAGCGTCGGAAAACTGGAGCCAGGCGAGCTGTATTATTTCGCAGGCATCGACGAAGCGCGCTTCAAACGTCCGGTAGTACCAGGCGATCAGATGATTATGGAAGTCACTTTCGAGAAAACCCGCCGCGGCCTGACCCGTTTCAAAGGCGTCGCGCTGGTTGACGGTAAAGTGGTTTGCGAAGCGACGATGATGTGTGCGCGTAGCCGGGAGGCCTGATACGTGATTGATAAAACCGCTTTTGTTCATCCTACCGCCATTGTAGAAGAAGGCGCCGTCATTGGTGCTAACGTTCACATTGGTCCGTTTTGTATTGTTGGCGCTAACGTCGAAATTGGCGAAGGCACCGTACTGAAGTCTCATGTCGTCGTTAACGGCCATACCAAAATCGGCCGTGACAATGAGATCTATCAGTTCGCTTCCATCGGCGAAGTTAACCAGGATCTGAAATATGCTGGCGAACCGACCCGGGTGGAAATTGGCGATCGCAACCGCATCCGCGAAAGCGTCACCATTCATCGCGGCACAGTACAGGGCGGTGGATTAACAAAGGTGGGCAACGATAACCTGCTGATGATCAACGCCCATGTGGCGCACGATTGTACGCTTGGCGATCGCTGCATTCTGGCCAATAACGCAACCTTGGCCGGTCACGTATCTCTGGATGATTTCGTCATCATCGGCGGCATGACCGCAGTACACCAGTTCTGCATCATCGGCGCACACGTCATGGTAGGCGGATGCTCCGGCGTGGCGCAGGACGTTCCGCCGTTCGTGATCGCCCAGGGTAACCACGCGACGCCGTTTGGCGTCAACATCGAAGGGCTGAAACGCCGCGGCTTTAGCCGTGAGGCGATTACCGCGATTCGTAACGCGTATAAACTGCTGTACCGCAGCGGCAAAACGCTGGACGAAGCCAAACCGGAAATCGCCGAACTGGCGACTCAGCATCCTGAAGTTCAGCCGTTTGTTGATTTCTTTGCCCGTTCCACTCGCGGCTTGATTCGTTAATGGCTGAACCGCGTCCCCTGACGATTGCCCTGGTCGCCGGAGAAACCTCCGGCGATATTCTTGGTGCAGGCCTCATCCGGGCTCTCAAAGCGCGCATCCCTGACGCGCGCTTTGTCGGCGTGGCGGGGCCGCTGATGCAGGCGGAAGGGTGCGAAGCCTGGTACGAAATGGAAGAGCTGGCGGTGATGGGCATTGTTGAGGTGCTCGGTCGCTTACGCCGTCTCCTGCATATTCGCGCCGATCTTACTCGCCGCTTTGGCGAGCTGCGCCCCGATGTCTTCGTCGGCATCGACGCCCCTGACTTCAATATTACCCTCGAAGGGAATCTGAAAAAGCAGGGCATCAAAACGATTCACTACGTCAGCCCGTCGGTCTGGGCCTGGCGACAAAAACGCGTTTTCAAAATCGGCAGAGCGACCGACCTGGTGCTGGCTTTTCTGCCTTTCGAAAAAGCGTTTTATGACAAATTTAACGTCCCCTGCCGCTTTATCGGCCATACCATGGCGGATGCGATGCCGCTGGATCCTGACAAAGGCGCTGCGCGCGACCGGTTAGGGATCCCGCACAATGTGCGCTGTCTGGCGCTGCTGCCCGGCAGCCGCGGCGCGGAAGTCGAAATGCTCAGCGCGGACTTTCTGAAAACCGCGCAGTTGTTACGCGGCACCTATCCCGATTTGCAGGTGGTGGTGCCGCTGGTCAATGCCAAACGGCGGGAGCAGTTTGAGCGAATCAAAGCTGAGACGGCGCCGGATATGATCGTGCATATGCTGGACGGTCAGGCGCGCGATGCGATGATCGCCAGCGACGCCGCGCTGCTGGCCTCCGGGACGGCGGCGCTGGAGTGCATGCTGGCGAAGTGCCCGATGGTGGTTGGCTACCGCATGAAGCCGTTCACCTTCTGGCTGGCAAAGCGTCTGGTGAAAACCGACTACGTCTCCTTGCCGAATCTGCTGGCCGGTCGCGAGCTGGTCAAAGAGCTACTGCAGGATGAGTGCGAGCCGCAGGCGCTGGCCGCCGCCCTGCAGCCGCTGCTGGCCGATGGCAAAACCAGCCACGAGATGCATGAGACGTTCCGCGCGCTGCATCAGCAGATCCGCTGCAACGCCGATGAGCAGGCCGCGGACGCCGTACTGGAGTTAGCAAAACAATGATGGAGTTCGTCTATCCGCATACCCATCTGGTTGCCGGCGTTGATGAAGTTGGCCGCGGGCCGCTGGTTGGCGCGGTCGTGACCGCGGCGGTGATCCTCGATCCGGCGAAGCCGATTGTGGGTTTGAATGATTCCAAAAAACTCAGCGAAAAGCGTCGCCTGGCGCTGTGCGATGAGATTAAAGAGAAAGCGCTGTGCTGGAGCCTGGGGCGTGCCGAGCCGCACGAAATCGACGAGCTGAATATTCTGCATGCCACTATGCTGGCGATGCAGCGCGCCGTCGCCGGCCTGAGCATTGTTCCTGAGTTTGTCCTGATCGATGGCAACCGCTGTCCGTCGCTGCCGATGCCCTCTCTGGCGGTGGTGAAAGGCGACAGCCGGGTGGCAGAAATCAGCGCAGCGTCTATTCTGGCAAAAGTCACTCGTGACGCCGAAATGGCCACGCTGGACCTCGCATTTCCCCACTACGGATTTGCCCAGCATAAAGGCTATCCCACCGCTGTTCACCTGCAGAAGCTGCAGGAACACGGCGCAACAGAGCATCACCGGCGCAGTTTTGGTCCGGTGAAGCGTGCCCTGGGCCTGGCGTCCAACTAAGTCACCGGGATCTAAAGATGGCTGAACCACGTTTCGTACACCTGCGGGTGCACAGCGACTATTCCATGATCGATGGGCTGGCAAAGACCGGGCCACTGGTCAAGAAGGCGGCCTCGCTTGGCATGCCGGCGCTGGCGATCACCGATTTCACCAACCTGTGCGGGCTGGTGAAGTTCTACGGGACGGGACACGGCGCGGGTATTAAGCCGATTGTCGGCGCCGATTTTCACGTGCAGTGCGACCTGCTCGGCGATGAGTTTACCGAGCTGACCGTGCTGGCGGCGAACAACACCGGTTACCAGAACCTGACGCTGCTCATTTCCCGCGCCTATCAGCGCGGCTACGGCGCGCTGGGGCCGTGGATTGACCGCGACTGGCTGGTGGAACACCAGGAAGGGCTGATTCTGCTTTCCGGCGGCCGTAAAGGCGACGTCGGCGTTAGCCTGATCCGCGGCAATATGCCGTTAGTGGAACAGTGCGTCGCGTTCTATGAAGAGCATTTCCCGGACCGTTATTTTCTTGAGCTGATCCGCACCGGTCGTCAGGATGAAGAGGCCTATCTCCACGCCGCCGTGGCGCTGGCGGAAGCACGCGGCCTGCCGGTGGTGGCGACCAACGATGTCCGCTTCCTCGACACCAGCGATTTCGACGCCCATGAAATCCGCGTCGCGATCCACGACGGCTTTACGCTCGACGACCCGAAACGGCCGCGCAACTACTCGCCGCAGCAATATATGCGCAGTGAGGAGGAGATGTGCGAGCTGTTCGCCGATATCCCGGAAGCGCTGGAGAACAGCGTCGAGATCGCCAAACGCTGCAACGTCACCGTGCGGCTTGGCGAATATTTCCTGCCGCAGTTCCCGACCGGCGATATGACCACGGAGGATTTCCTGGTCATGAAATCGAAAGAGGGTCTGGAAGAGCGGCTGGAATTTCTCTTCCCGGATCCTGCCGTCCGTGCTGAAAAGCGCCCGGAGTATGACCAGCGTCTGGATATTGAACTGCAGGTGATCAACCAGATGGGGTTCCCGGGCTACTTCCTGATCGTTATGGAGTTTATCCAGTGGTCGAAGGATAACGGCGTGCCGGTTGGCCCGGGCCGCGGTTCCGGCGCCGGCTCGCTGGTGGCCTACGCGCTGAAGATCACCGATCTTGATCCGCTGGAATTCGACCTGCTGTTCGAACGTTTCCTTAACCCGGAACGTGTCTCGATGCCCGACTTCGACGTCGATTTCTGCATGGAGAAACGCGACCAGGTTATTGAGCACGTGGCGGACATGTACGGCCGCGATGCGGTATCGCAGATCATCACCTTCGGTACTATGGCGGCGAAAGCGGTCATCCGCGATGTGGGCCGCGTGCTGGGTCATCCGTACGGCTTTGTCGACCGTATCTCCAAGCTGGTGCCGCCCGATCCGGGCATGACGCTGGCGAAAGCGTTTGAAGCCGAACCGCAGCTGCCGGAAATCTATGAGGCGGACGAAGAAGTTAAAGCGCTGATCGACATGGCGCGTAAGCTGGAAGGGGTGACGCGAAACGCCGGTAAACACGCCGGTGGGGTGGTTATCGCTCCCACTAAAATCACCGACTTTGCGCCGCTGTATTGCGATGAGCAGGGGCTGCATCCGGTTACCCAGTTTGACAAAAACGACGTGGAATACGCCGGGCTGGTAAAATTCGACTTCCTCGGTCTGCGTACGCTCACTATCATTAACTGGGCGCTGGAGATGATCAACAAGCGGCGGGCGAAAAACGGCGAAGGGCCGTTGGATATCGCCGCTATCCCGTTGGATGACAAGAAAAGCTTCGACATGCTGCAGCGCTCGGAAACCACCGCGGTCTTCCAGCTTGAATCGCGCGGCATGAAAGATCTGATTAAGCGTCTGCAGCCTGACTGCTTCGAAGATATGATCGCGCTGGTGGCCCTGTTCCGCCCGGGTCCGCTGCAGTCGGGGATGGTAGATAACTTTATCGACCGTAAGCACGGCCGCGAAGAGATTTCCTACCCGGACGTGCAGTGGCAGCATGAGAGCCTGAAACCGGTGCTGGAGCCGACCTACGGCATTATCCTGTATCAGGAACAGGTCATGCAGATTGCCCAGGTGCTCTCCGGTTATACCCTCGGCGGCGCGGATATGCTGCGCCGTGCGATGGGTAAGAAAAAACCGGAGGAGATGGCCAAGCAGCGTTCTATCTTTGAAGATGGGGCGAAGAAAAACGGCGTTGACGGCGAACTGGCGATGAAAATCTTCGACCTGGTGGAGAAATTCGCCGGTTACGGATTTAACAAGTCGCACTCCGCCGCCTACGCGCTGGTCTCCTACCAGACGCTGTGGCTTAAGGCGCACTATCCGGCTGAGTTTATGGCGGCGGTAATGACCGCCGATATGGACAACACCGAGAAGGTCGTTGGCCTGGTGGACGAGTGCTGGCGCATGGGGCTGAAAATTTTGCCCCCGGATATTAACTCCGGCCTGTACCATTTCCACGTTAACGACGACGGCGAGATTGTCTACGGCATCGGCGCCATCAAAGGCGTTGGCGAAGGGCCGATCGAAGCGATCATTGAGGCGCGCAACAACGGCGGTTATTTCCGCGAGCTGTTCGACCTCTGCGCGCGGACCGATATTAAAAAGCTCAACCGCCGGGTGCTGGAAAAACTGATTATGTCCGGGGCGTTCGATCGTCTCGGTCCGCATCGCGCGGCGCTGATGAACTCGCTGGGCGATGCGTTGAAAGCCGCCGACCAGCACGCGAAAGCGGAGGCTATTGGCCAGGCCGATATGTTCGGCGTACTGGCTGAAGAGCCTGAACAAATAGAACAGTCCTACGCCAGCTGTCAGCCATGGCCTGAGCAGGTGGTGCTGGATGGTGAAAGGGAAACCCTGGGGCTATACCTGACCGGGCACCCGATTAACCAGTACCTGAAAGAGATTGAGCGCTACGTCGGCGGCGTGCGGCTCAAAGACATGCATCCGACCGATCGTGGTAAAGTGACCACGGCGGCGGGGCTGGTGATTGCGGCGCGGGTAATGGTCACCAAGCGCGGCAATCGTATCGGCATCTGTACCCTGGATGACCGTTCCGGGCGTCTGGAGGTGATGTTGTTCACCGACGCGCTGGATAAATATCAGCAGTTGCTGGAAAAAGACCGCATACTTATCGTCAGCGGACAGGTCAGCTTTGATGACTTTAGCGGGGGGCTTAAAATGACCGCCCGCGAAGTCATGGACATTGACGAAGCCCGGGAAAAATATGCTCGCGGGCTTGCTATCTCGCTGACGGACAGGCAAATTGATGACCAGCTTTTAAACCGACTCCGTCAGTCTCTGGAACCCCACCGTTCGGGAACCATTCCAGTGCACCTCTACTATCAGAGGGCGGATGCACGCGCGCGGTTGCGTTTCGGCGCAACATGGCGCGTCTCTCCGAGCGATCGTTTACTTAACGATCTGCGTGGCCTTATCGGCTCGGAGCAGGTGGAACTGGAGTTTGACTAATACAGGAATACTATGAGTCTGAATTTCCTAGATTTTGAACAGCCGATTGCAGAGCTGGAAGCGAAAATCGATTCCCTGACTGCGGTAAGCCGTCAGGATGAGAAACTGGATATTAACATCGACGAAGAAGTGCATCGTCTGCGCGAGAAAAGCGTAGAGCTGACGCGCAAAATCTTCGCCGATCTCGGTGCATGGCAGGTTGCGCAACTGGCGCGCCACCCGCGCCGTCCTTATACCCTGGATTATGTCCGCCTGGCGTTCGACGAATTTGACGAACTGGCCGGTGACCGCGCCTACGCTGACGATAAAGCGATTGTCGGCGGTATCGCGCGTCTTGATGGTCGTCCGGTGATGATCATCGGCCACCAGAAAGGTCGCGAAACCAAAGAGAAGATCCGTCGCAACTTTGGTATGCCGGCCCCGGAAGGCTACCGCAAAGCGCTGCGCCTGATGGAAATGGCCGAGCGGTTTAAAATGCCGATCATCACCTTCATCGACACCCCTGGCGCCTACCCG
Organism: Klebsiella sp. X1-16S-Nf21; assembly: GCF_002837615.1. NCBI lineage: Bacteria > Pseudomonadati > Pseudomonadota > Gammaproteobacteria > Enterobacterales > Enterobacteriaceae > Klebsiella > Klebsiella sp. X1-16S-Nf21. The sequence goes on along the minus strand of NZ_PJDK01000030.1, from coordinate 14,552 downwards.
GGCGTCGGCGCGGAAGAGCGCGGCCAGTCGGAAGCGATTGCCCGCAACCTGCGTGAGATGTCGCGTCTGAGCGTGCCGGTTATCTGCACCGTGATCGGCGAAGGCGGCTCCGGCGGCGCGCTGGCGATTGGCGTGGGCGACAAGGTCAATATGCTGCAGTACAGCACCTATTCGGTGATTTCGCCGGAAGGCTGCGCGTCCATTCTGTGGAAAAGCGCGGATAAAGCACCGCTGGCCGCGGAAGCGATGGGTATCGTCGCACCGCGTCTGAAAGAGCTGAAGCTGATTGATTCTATCGTTCAGGAACCGTTGGGCGGCGCGCACCGCAACCCGGAAGCAATGGCAGCGAGCCTGAAAGCGCAGCTGCTGGCAGACCTGGCCGATCTCGATCTGCTCAGCGAAGAAGAGCTGCTGAACCGCCGCTATCAGCGTCTGATGAGCTACGGTTACGCCTAAGTTTTCCGCTAGCGAAAAACACTAAGGGCCGGATTTTCCGGCCCTTTTTTTGTGTGCGATGCGCCCAGGGGATTGCTATGATGCTTGACTTAGGTGAATACCAGGAGGAAAGCGTGAATATTATCGCCATCATGGGGCCTCACGGCGTCTACCACAAAGACGAGCCGATCAAAGAACTGGAAGCGGCGCTGCAGCGCCAGGGCTTCCAGACCATCTGGCCGCAAAACAGCGCCGACCTGCTGCAGTTTATTGAGCACAACCCGCGCATCTGCGGGGTGATCTTCGACTGGGATGAATACAGCGTCGATCTGTGCAGCGATATCAATCAGCTCAATGAATATCTGCCCCTGTACGCCTTTATTAATGCCCACTCCACGATGGACGTCAGCAGTCAAGATCTACGCATGACGCTGTGGTTCTTCGAATATGCGCTGGGACTCTCCGAAGAGATCGCCACCCGCATTGGGCAGTATACCCGCGAGTACCTGGACAATATCACCCCGCCGTTTACCCGCGCGCTGTTTAACTATGTGCAGGAGGGGAAGTATACCTTTTGTACACCGGGCCATATGGGCGGTAGCGCCTATCAGAAAAGCCCGGTGGGCTGCCTGTTCTATGATTTCTTTGGCGGAAATACGCTGAAGGCGGATGTCTCGATTTCGGTCACCGAGCTGGGCTCCCTGCTGGATCATACCGGCCCGCATCTGGAGGCGGAGGAGTATATTGCCCGCGCCTTTGGCGCTGAACAGAGCTACATGGTGACCAATGGCACCTCGACGTCCAACAAAATTGTCGGTATGTACTCGGCGCCCGCCGGCAGCACGCTGCTGATTGACCGTAACTGTCACAAATCACTGGCCCACCTGCTGATGATGAGCGATGTGGTTCCCTTGTGGCTGAAGCCGACCCGCAACGCGTTGGGGATCCTCGGCGGTATCCCCCGGCGCGAATTTACCCGCGACAGCATTCAGCAGAAAGTACGCGACACGGGCGGGGCGCAGTGGCCCGTGCATGCGGTGATCACCAACTCCACCTACGATGGCCTGCTCTATAACACCACCTGGCTTAAGGAGACGCTCGACGTCCCGTCGATCCATTTCGATTCCGCCTGGGTGCCCTATACCCATTTCCATCCGATATATCAGGGGAAAAGCGGCATGAGCGGGGAGCGGATCCCCGGAAAAGTCATCTTCGAGACGCAGTCGACGCATAAGATGCTGGCCGCGCTGTCGCAGGCCTCGCTGATCCACATTAAGGGCAACTATGATGAAGAGACCTTTAATGAAGCCTTTATGATGCATACCTCGACGTCGCCGAGCTATCCCATCGTCGCGTCGATTGAGACCGCGGCGGCGATGCTGCGCGGTAACTCCGGTAAGCGCCTGATCCAGCGCTCCATTGAGCGGGCGCTGGATTTCCGCAAAGAGGTGCAGCGACTGCGCGAGGAGTCGGACGGCTGGTTCTTTGATATCTGGCAGCCGGAAGCGGTGGATAAAGCCGAGTGCTGGCCGGTGGCGCCTGGCGAAGACTGGCACGGTTTCAAAGATGCCGATGCGGATCATATGTATCTCGATCCGGTGAAGGTCACCATTCTGACGCCGGGCATGGACGAGCAGGGGAATATGGATGAAGAGGGGATCCCGGCGGCGCTGGTGGCGAAGTTCCTCGACGAGCGGGGCGTGGTTGTGGAAAAAACGGGCCCCTATAACCTGCTGTTCCTGTTCAGCATCGGTATTGATAAAACCCGGGCGATGGGGCTGCTGCGCGGCCTGACCGAGTTCAAACGCGCCTACGATCTCAATCTGCGGGTGAAAAATATGTTGCCGGATCTGTACGCGGAAGATCCCGACTTCTACCGCAACATGCGGATCCAGGATCTGGCACAGGGGATCCACCGCTTGATCCGTCAGCACCAGCTGCCGCAGCTGATGCTCAGCGCCTTTGACGTCCTGCCGGAAATGAAAATGACGCCGCATCACGCCTGGCAGCGCCAGATTAAGGGTGAGGTGGAAACCATTGAACTGGAGAACCTGGTCGGCCGGATTTCGGCCAACATGATCCTCCCTTATCCGCCGGGCGTACCGCTGCTGATGCCGGGAGAGATGATTACGGAGGAGAGCCGGGCAGTGCTCGATTTCCTGCTGATGCTCTGCTCTATCGGCCGTCATTATCCGGGGTTTGAGACCGATATTCACGGGGCGAAGCGCGATGAGGACGGCGTGTATCGGGTACGAGTCTTAAAAAATGACGAAAGGCTTGCGCGTTAACGGCGCGCACGAGTAACGTGGCTGGCTTAACAGAAGGAGTTTGACCATGCTGGGTTTGAAACGGGTTCACCATATTGCCATCATTGCGACTGACTACGCCCGCAGTAAAGCGTTCTATTGCGATATTCTGGGGTTTACGCTGCAAAGTGAGTTCTATCGCGCCGAGCGCGACTCCTGGAAGGGCGATCTGGCGCTCAATGGCGAGTACGTGATTGAGCTGTTCTCGTTCCCCTTTCCCCCGGCCCGCCCCAGTCGCCCCGAAGCCTGCGGGCTGCGTCATCTGGCCTTTAGCGTGGATGATATCGACGCCGCGGTAGCGCATCTGACGGCGCATGGCGTCGAGTGCGAAGCGATTCGCGTCGATCCCTTTACCGGCAAACGCTTTACCTTCTTTAGCGATCCGGACGACCTGCCGCTGGAAATATATCAGCAGTAAACCTTGCCAGCGCGACCCTGGCCCGGTAACTTGCCGGGCCATCACTTCTCGGTATGTTCGTGGATATGACGGCTGATATTGCGCATACGCTTCATCCCCATCGCCAGCTGCTGGTGGCCTTCAGCGGCGGTCTGGATTCGACGGTTCTCCTGCACCAGCTGGTGCTGCTGCGGGAACAGGATCCCTCGCTGACGCTGCGAGCGGTGCATGTTCACCACGGCCTGAGCGCCCATGCAGACGACTGGGTGGCGCATTGTCGGCAGATTTGCCAGCAGTGGCAGGTGCCGCTGGTGGTGCATCATGTGACGTTAGCCAGGGGCGGTCTCGGCGTGGAGGCCCATGCCCGTGCGGCGCGCTATCAGGCCTTTCAGGATACGCTCAATGCCGGCGAGGTGTTAGTGACCGCCCAGCACCAGGATGACCAGTGCGAAACGCTGCTGCTGGCGTTAAAACGCGGCAGCGGTCCTACTGGTCTGTCGGCGATGGCGCCATCCTCTGCCTTTGCCGACAGTCGACTACTGCGTCCTCTCCTCAATGAAACCCGCGAATCGCTACGCCAGTGGGCGCTCGCCCATCAGCTGTCGTGGATTGAAGATGAGAGTAATCAGGACGATACCTATGACCGCAACTTTCTGCGCCTGCGGGTGATCCCGGTCCTGCGCGAGCGCTGGCCGCACTTTAGCGAGGCCGTTGCCCGCAGCGCCAGCCTGTGCGCCGAGCAGGAACAACTGCTGGACGAAATGCTGGCGGCGGAGCTGGCGTCGCTGGTGGCCGAAGATGGCTCGCTGTCTATCACGCCGCTGACGCCGATGAGCCCACCCCGTCGCGCGGCGCTGCTGCGTCGCTGGCTCGCCGGGCATCAGGCGCCGATGCCGGCCCGGGAGGTGCCAGAGCGCCTCTGGCATGAGGTGGCGCTGGCGCGGGAAGATGCCAGCCCTTGTCTGCGGCTGGGGGATTTTACCGTCCGCCGTTTTCAACAGCGTTTGTACTGGGTGAAGTATCTTCCCGGCCAGACGGAAAGTGTCCAGCACTGGCCCGACTGGCGCCAGCCGCTGCGGCTGGCAGACGGTCTCGGCGAGCTGATGCTGCAGCCCGGCGGCAGGCTGCGCCCGCCGTCTGCGGATGAGCCGGTCACTGTCCGCTTTCGCGCCAGCGGCCACCTGCATATCGTCGGACGCCACGGCGGACGTAAGCTGAAGAAGATCTGGCAGGAGCTGGGCGTTCCTCCCTGGCGACGAGACACTACGCCGCTGCTGTTTTACGGCGAAACGCCGATCGCTGCAGCGGACGATCTGTTTGTGACCACCGAAGGTGAAGTGAAGGACGGGGAAGGGGTCAGGCTGTCATGGAGGAAAACGGGCGGTTAAGCCCGTTTTGATTCAGGATTCGCTCACCACCACGGTGCCGATTTCCGGGTGACTGAAGCTGGCGATTTTATCCAGGCGCAGCTCGCGGACGTTGCCGGCGAGTTCGACCACCAGATACTCGATATTTTTACGCGAGATTAGATCGCTGGCCTTTGCCTGCAGCTGTTCGCCATCCTTCAGCGCCAGCGTCAGCACCAGGTGATGCTGGCAAGCCAGTTCCAGGTTGTCGTAATCATCGCAGTTAATGGGTTGATAAGTATCATTCATTGACATAATCGCTCACCAGTAAGTTTGCTGCCGCATAAGCGGCCTTTTCCCTGACTGACTCCGAAAGGGCCTCATCCGCCGCAATCTCATTCAATACTTTCAACACGCAACCCAGCGCATCCGGGATATACCCTAAGTCTCCGCTGGCTATTTCCGCATACCGCTTGCGTATTAACTCACAATAGTGGTCCACATGCCCTCCTGTCAGCGTTCTGACTCAACCGTGGGATGCAAGTTTAAGCCTACGAAGATAAACTCTGTTTAGCAAGGGAACTATATCATAGTCATTTAAGCAATTTCAGCAGGATGAAACAGGTTGCTGCGATTGACGACAGCCTTTTGCCGCCAGTTTCGCTACAATGTCCGCCATTCTTTTCAGGAGTTTATTCATGGCGCTGAAAGCGACAATATATAAAGCTGCGGTAAATGTAGCCGATCTGGATCGCAACCAGTTTCTGGATGCTAACCTGACGCTGGCGCAGCACCCCTCGGAAACCCAGGAGCGCATGATGCTGCGCCTGCTGGCGTGGATCAAATATGCCGATGAACGGCTGCAGTTTACCCGCGGCCTGTCGTCGGACGACGAGCCGGAGCTGTGGCTGCTTAACGATCATCTCGGGGTCGATCTGTGGATCGAACTGGGTCTGCCGGATGAGCGGCGGATTAAGAAAGCCTGCTCACGGGCGCAGGCGGTAGCGCTGTTTGCCTATAATAGCCGGGCCGCTGAAATCTGGTGGCAGCAGAATCAGAACAAGCTTGCGGCGTACCCGAAGTTGACCATCTGGTATCTTGATGACGCGCAACTGGCGCAGCTTAGCGCCTTTGCCGACCGTACCATGACACTGCAGGCCACTCTGCAGGACGGTAGTATCTGGTTATCCGATGCTCGGAATAATCTGGAAATTCATTTGACGGCCTGGCAAGCACCGGCATGATTACCATTAGCCGCAGCGTGACCCTTGCCGATAACGAGGTTACGCTGGAAGGTATTCGTGCCCAGGGGGCCGGGGGCCAGCATGTGAACAAAGCGTCGACGGCAATCCATCTGCGCTTTGATATTAAAGCTTCAAGCCTGCCGGAGTTTTACAAAGAGCGCCTGCTCGCCGCCAGGCACCACTTAATTTCTGCTGACGGTGTGGTTATCATTAAGGCTCAGGAATACCGCAGCCAGGAGATGAACCGCGAAGCGGCGATTGCCCGGCTGGTGGCCCTCATAAAAGAATTAACCGCAGTGCAAAAAAGTCGCCGGGAGACGCGACCGACTCGGGCATCCAAAGAGCGACGCCTTGCTTCCAAGGCACAGAAGTCCTCAGTCAAGGCGCTGCGTGGGAAAGTTCGCCAGTGAAGACGTCGGCGAACGGGTGAAATGGATGATAAGGAAAGCAAAGTGAAGAAAATCGTATTCTCCGTGATAGCGGCCTGCTCGCTGTTCGCGCTGTTTGGTTGTAACCATCGCGCCGAGACTGACACCGTACAGCCAGCGGCGATGGAAGAGCTCAAACCGATGCAGCAAAGCTGGCGTGGGGTGATGCCTTGCGCGGATTGTGAAGGTATCGACACCTCGCTGTTCCTGGAAAAAGACGGTACCTGGGTGATGAACGAGCACTACCAGGGCGCTCGTCGTGAACCGTCATCTTTTGCCTCTTATGGCACCTGGGCTCGCACAGCGGATAAACTGGTGCTGACCGACAGCAAAGGCGAGAAATCATATTTTCGCGCGAAGGGCGACAAGCTGGAGATGCTTGACCGCAACGGGAGCCCCGTTCAGTCTCCTCTCAATTATACCCTGGAGCCGGTGAAGGCCAGCCTGCCGACCACCCCGATGGCGATGCGCGGCATGTATTTCTATATGGCCGATGCGGCAACCTTTACCGATTGCGCGACCGGTAAACGCGTCGCGGTGGCGAACAATGCCCAGCTTGAGCGGGATTATGCCGCTGCCCGCGGCAATGATTCACGACCGGTGCTGCTGGTGGTGGAGGGGCACTTTACCCTCGAGGCGAACCCGGACACCGGCGAAATGATGAAGACGCTGATGACGGACCAGGCCGGCAAATTTATTCCCGGTAAAGACTGTAGCCATTGATTGTCAGGCCCCTGCCCGGGAAACGGGCAGGGGATGATCCCACACAGTACCCCTACTTGCTCCTGCTATTCGCCCTGTCATATACAGAGTGAGCGTGAGTCTGGCTGGCGGAAAAGCGCAAATCTTTTCTTTACTCCGCATCGTCCTTCGGTTTATTCAGCCCCACCAGCTTCCCGGCCTGAAGATAAACGCCCAGTTTCAGATGCCCGACATACTGTAGCTGCGTTTCGGGTTTAAACGTGGCGACGTCTCCTTCCCGCATGTGCAGCAGATCGGAAGGACTGATCCACGCCGCCTGCGCCAGGGTCAGCGGATGCCCGGCTCTGACGAAGGCCTCGCTAACAAACTCCGAGCAAAACCACGCTTTCTTGTCGGCGCTTGCCGCATCGCCCAGTTGCGCTTTGGCCAGGCCGCTCACGCACTGCTGACGAAAGTTACGCGAGAAAGGGTTGAGCGAGCAGAGCGGTTTGGTGACCATATAAGGGATAAACTGAATAATGCCGCGATAGTTATACCCGCTGTCTTTGACCTGCCAGGCAAAATTTTTCATCGCCGTTGCCTGGTCCGGCGTCAGGTCGGGCACCCTGAGGGCAAAGAGTTTATCGCTATGCGCCAGCGCCTGCTGAACAGAAATCACCTGTACGCCAGCGCCGGTGGCTTCCGCGATCTGACCCTCGCCAAGATACAGTGCGACGTGGCTAACGGAAGAGGCGCTGAAGGCGCGGATCCCAAGCGAAGTGATACCCATGCTGGACGAGAAGAGCAGGTCGCCGGAACGGAGATCGCTTTCGTCAATTTCGTGGAGCCCGCTGCCGGCAATCGAGCTTTGACGCTGGAGAGTGACAGCCCATGGCGGGGAGCGGCCCTCGGTAGCGGATGCGGAAGCGGCGCTGCGGCCGACGTCTATGGTGCAGGCGGTAAGCAGCAGCAGGGCGGAAGTAAGCAGTCCGCTGCTGAGGATAGGTGCAGTCATGGGTACTTTCCTTGTAAAAAAAAGGCCCTGACATCCGTTCAGGGCCCTGAGGTGGTTGCTTAGCCTTTTATCGCTTTAACCAGATATTCCACGATATCACCGGTTTTAATCAGCTGCTTCTCACCATTGCGACGATACTTGTATTCGATATCATCGTTATCGAGGTTCCGATCGCCCAGCACGATGGTGTGCGGAATACCGATCAGTTCCATATCGGCGAACATCACGCCCGGACGCTCTTTACGGTCGTCCATCAGCACATCGATGCCGTGCGCACGCAGCTCGGCGTACAGCTTCTCGGCCAGCTCCTGCACGCGATAGGACTTGTGCATATTCATCGGCAGAATTGCCACCTGGAACGGCGCGATGGCGTCTGGCCAGATAATCCCGCGATCGTCAAAGTTCTGCTCGATAGCGGCGGCCACCACACGGGTCACCCCAATACCGTAGCAACCCATGGTCAGGATCTGGTTACGGCCATCTTCGCCCTGAACTGCGGCATTCATCGCCTGAGAGTACTTAGTACCCAGCTGGAAGATGTGGCCCACTTCGATACCGCGCTTGATAAGCAGAGTACCCTTGCCGTCCGGGCTCGGATCGCCGGCAACGACGTTACGAATATCAGCAACTTCCGGAGTCGCGACGTCGCGATCCCAGTTGATGCCGAAGTAGTGTTTGCCATCGATGTTAGCGCCAGCGGCGAAATCGCTCATTACCGCGACGGTACGGTCGATAACCACCGGGATCGGCAGGTTCACCGGACCCAGGGAGCCCGGACCCGCTTTCACCAGAGCGCGGATCTCTTCTTCGGTGGCGAAGGTCAGCGGGCTGGCGACCTGCGGCAGTTTTTCCGCTTTCACTTCGTTCAGCTCGTGATCGCCGCGCACCAGCAGGGCAACCAGCGGGGAGGCGCTACCTTCAACCGCTTTCACCAGCAGGGTCTTCACGGTTTTTTCGATCGGCAGGTCGAACTGCTCAACCAGCTCGGCGATGGTTTTGGCGTTCGGCGTATCAACTAGGGTCATCTCCTGGGTGGCGGCTGCGCGCGGCTCTTTTGGCGCAACGGCTTCCGCAAACTCGATGTTTGCCGCGTAGTCGGAGCTGTCGGAGAAGATCACATCGTCTTCGCCGCTCTGCGCCAGCACCTGGAATTCATGAGAGGCGCTGCCGCCGATAGAACCGGTGTCAGCCTGTACCGCACGGAAATCCAGCCCCATACGACTGAAGATTTTGCTGTAAGCGGTATACATCGCGTCGTAGGTTTCCTGCAGCGATTCCTGAGAGGTATGGAAAGAGTAAGCATCTTTCATCAGGAATTCACGGGAGCGCATCACGCCGAAACGCGGGCGCACTTCGTCGCGGAATTTGGTCTGGATCTGATAGAAGTTCAGCGGCAACTGCTTATAGGAGTTCAGCTCGTTGCGGATCAGATCGGTAATGACCTCTTCGTGGGTTGGACCGAGGACGAACGGGCGATCGCCACGATCGGCAATGCGCAGCAGCTCCGGGCCATACTGCTCCCAGCGACCGCTCTCCTGCCACAGTTCAGAGGGCTGAACGACCGGCATTAACACCTCGATCGCACCGGCATTATTCATTTCTTCACGCACGATGTTTTCGACTTTTTTCAGGACGCGCACGCCGGTCGGCAGCCAGGTGTATAACCCGGAGGCCAGCTTGCGGATCATCCCGGCGCGCAGCATCAGCTGGTGGCTGATTACCTCGGCGTCGGCAGGTGTCTCCTTCAGAGTGGAGAGCAGATATTGGCTAGTACGCATGTTGTAACGGTTCCAGTTAAACGAGCGGAACAGGCTGGTTGCCCAGCCTGAAACAAAAAAAGTGGTTTAGTTTACCAGTGTGGCAAAGATGCCAAAAGAGAGGAAAAATAAAATTAGCGCGCTTCGAGGGCAAAGACTTCAAAACCAGAGGCAACCACCCGCCAGCGGACGTTGAAATCCAGCAACCAGACGGCATAATTTTTTCCTGCTTCTTCCTCTTTACGGTAGGCCGGGCGCGGATCCTGCGCCAATACTTCGCGGATAAACGCTTTGATATGCGGGTAGCGTTTTTCCAGGGTCAGTAACTGTGCTTCTGTTTCCGGTGTAAAACTGACGTTCATACCCGCCAGCGGCGCCTGTTGCGCATAGCTGGCGCTGGCATCCGGCAGGGCTTCGGCGAAAGGAAGATACGGTTTGATATCAACCACCGGCGTCCCGTCGACGAGATCGAGGCTACCGAGTTCCAGGATCACCTGATCCTTCTGGCAGCGAACGCCTTTCAGCTCAACCAGCGACATGCCGATGGGGTTGGGGCGAAACGTCGAACGGGTGGCGAAGACGCCCATCCGCGCATTGCCTCCCAGTCGGGGAGGGCGCACCGTCGGACGCCAACCGCCTTCCATGGTCTGATGAAACACAAACAGGATCCACAGATGGCTGAAGTTTTCCAGGCCTCGCACGGCGTCGGCCTGGTTGTAGGGCGCAACCAGATGCAGTTCTCCGCCGCCGTGTTTCACCAGACCAGGCTGGCGAGGAACGGCAAATTTCTCTTTATACGGCGAGCGGATAACGCCTATCTGCGCGAACTGGAATGCACTCATTGTGCCGAAACGTTAAGCGCCGAGCCCAGACAAACCGCCTGACGGTAGCAGCCTGGCGTGCCGCTGGTCACTTCGCAGCGGTGAAGCAGGACGGCATTGGCTTTCATGCGTGCCGCATTCACCTGCAGACGCTTGCGGGCGGTTGGGATGTTCGGCGGAGAATCCTGATTTGAGGCCTGGCATGACTCACCAGTCACTTCACCCAGATCGCGGAACGGTTTTCCCACCAGCTCTGACGCATCGGTATAAATACGTACCGGCGCCGGACGGGTTGCGCGTGGTTTGCTCGGCTCAGATTTAACCGGGGGGGTTGCAGTGCTTTGAACAGGTTCAACGGGGGATCTGCTTAGCATGGAACAACCGCTTAACATGAGTGCTAACAAACAGACCGGTAAAGCACGCATAGTATTTCCTCAATGAATAAAAAACAGGGCGTTATTGAATCAGGTGCTTGCATAAATGACAAGACGGGCGTGAAGCCCGTCCTGAATGATATTACGGTGAGAAAAGATTACCAGCCTTTCACTGCGCCGCCGTTAAAGATCTTGTTCGCCGCTTCGTAAACTTCATCGCTCTGGTAAGCCTGAACGAATTTCTTCACATTCTCAGCATCTTTATTGTCTTCACGCGCCACAATCAGGTTCACGTAAGGAGACTCTTTGCCTTCAACAAAGATACCGTCTTTCGCCGGGGTCAGGCCAATCTGGCTGGCGTAAGTGGTGTTGATGACGGCCAGCGCAATCTGTGCGTCGTCCAGCGAACGCGGCAGCTGTGGCGCTTCCAGTTCAACAATTTTCAGGTTTTTCGGGTTTTCGACGATATCCAGCGAGGTCGGCAGCAGGCCCACGCCGTCTTTCAGTTTGATCAGACCCACCTGCTGCAGCAGCAGCAGGGAACGGCCGAGGTTAGTCGGATCGTTCGGGACGGCGATCTGCGAGCCCGGCTGCAGTTCGTCCAGCGATTTGATTTTCTTCGAGTAACCCGCGATCGGATAGACGAAGGTGTTGCCAACGGAGACCAGCTTATAGCCACGGTCTTTAATCTGCTGGTCGAGATACGGTTTATGCTGGAAGGCGTTCACGTCGATATCGCCTTTGCTTAGCGCTTCGTTTGGCAGCACGTAATCGTTGAAGGTCACCAGCTCAACATCGAGACCATACTTCTCTTTTGCCACTTTCTGCGCAACTTCAGCGACCTGCTGTTCCGCCCCGACGATAACGCCGACTTTAATATGATTCGGATCTTTTTCATCCTGACCGCAACCCACCAGCGCCAGAGAACCGATTAACGCGCCAACTGCCGCAAAGGTTTTGAAATTAAAGGCCATGTTATTTCCTTCCTGTAAGAATGAGTGTTGTCTGCCAATAACGTTATTTATGAGTCACAGCCCGGACGATACGATCGCCAGAGAATTGAATTAAATAAACCAGAATAACCAGTAACACCAGTACGGTATTCATCACCGTTGCGTTGTAGCCGATATAACCGTACTGATAACCAATCTGCCCCAGACCACCGGCGCCCACCGCGCCGCCCATGGCGGAGTAGCCTACCAGGGTAATAAGCGTGATGGTGGCGGCGTTGACCAGCCCCGGTAGCGCTTCAGGCAGCAGAACCTTGCGGACGATCTGCAGCGGTGTGGCGCCCATCGCGCGGGAAGCTTCGATGAGCCCGGTCGGGATCTCCAGCAGGGCGTTCTCCACCATGCGGGCGATAAACGGCGCGGCGCCCACCGTCAGCGGAACGATTGCCGCCTGCAGGCCGATCGAGGTGCCGACGATTACGCGGGTAAACGGGATCATCCAGACCAGCAGGATAATGAACGGAATGGAACGGAAAATGTTCACCAGCGCCGACAGAGTACGGTACAGTTTGGCATTGGCGACGATTTGCCCCGGCCGGGTCACATACAGCAGCACGCCCACCGGCAGACCAAGGACAAAACCGAAGAAGCCGGAGACAAAGGTCATTGCCAGCGTTTCCCATACGCCGCGCAACAGCAGCCACATCATTGCCTCAGACATAACCCAATACCTCTACTTTTACATGATGTTCCTGCAGCCAGGCGATGGCCGCCTGAGTGTCTTCCTGTGTACCGTGCATTTCGGTGAGCATGATGCCGAACTTCACCCCGCCGGCATAATCCATCTGCGCGCTGATAATGTTGTTATTCACATTGAAGCGACGCGCGGTTTCAGAGAGCAGCGGCGCATCGACGGAGTGGCCGGTAAATTCCATACGCAGCATCGGCACGCTATCCGCTGTGGCAGTAGATTTCAGGCGCGCCTGGTAGTCATCCGGAATATCGAGGTGCAGCGTGGACTGAATAAACTGCTGGGCCAGCGGCGTCTTCGGATGGGAGAAGACTTCGCTCACCGTATCCTGCTCGATCAGTTGACCGTTGCTAATGACCGCCACGCAGTCGCAGATGCGTTTCACCACATCCATTTCGTGGGTGATCAGCAGAATGGTCAGTCCCAGACGCCGGTTAATGTCTTTCAGCAGTTCGAGAATGGAACGGGTGGTGGCCGGGTCGAGGGCGCTGGTGGCTTCATCGCACAGCAATACCTTCGGGTTGCTGGCCAGCGCGCGGGCAATAGCGACGCGCTGTTTCTGGCCACCGGAGAGATTAGCCGGGTAGCTGTCGTGCTTATCACCCAGGCCGACGAGATCCAGCAGCTCCGTCACACGGCGTTTGATTTCTGCCTGCGGGGTGTTATCCAGTTCCAGGGGCAACGCGACGTTGCCGAAAACGGTCCGGGAGGCCAGCAGGTTAAAATGCTGGAAAATCATGCCAATCTGACGGCGCGCACGGGTTAGCTCTTTTTCCGACAGTGCAGTCAATTCCTGACCGTCAACCTGTACGCTGCCCTCGGTCGGGCGCTCCAGCAGGTTGACGCAGCGAATCAGCGTACTTTTACCGGCGCCGGAGGCTCCGATGACGCCATAAATTTGTCCGGCAGGGACATGCAGGCTGACGTTATTCAGCGCCTGAATGCTGCGATTCCCCTGCTGGAACACTTTGGTGATATTGGAAAGTTTAATCATCAGTTATTTATTATCGTTTAGCCGTTTGCCGTGGCATTTTCTTCTGCCGTATCCAGGCGATGCCTGGCAATGAAATGGATGTTAAGGCATCCAGACGTCTAAATCAATCTGACTCTTTATAATGAGCACTTTCTTGCATGCTGAAACATGCGATACTAACGGCACTAGCCTTTTTCAGGAGCAAACCGGTGGCAAAGTCAGTACCCGCAATTTTTCTCGACCGTGACGGCACTATTAATGTCGATCATGGCTACGTCCACGAAATCGACAATTTTGAATTTATCGATGGCGTCATTGACGCGATGCGCGAACTAAAAGAGATGGGCTATGCGCTGGTGCTGGTCACTAACCAGTCCGGTATTGCACGCGGTAAATTTACCGAAGCCCAGTTTGAAACGCTGACCGAATGGATGGACTGGTCTCTGGCCGATCGTGGCGTCGACCTGGACGGTATCTACTATTGCCCGCATCACCCGCAGGGTGCGGTGGAGGAGTACCGTCAGACTTGTGATTGTCGTAAACCGCATCCGGGGATGCTGATCTCCGCCCGCGATTATCTGCATATCGATATGGCTTCTTCCTATATGGTAGGGGACAAACTGGAAGATATGCAGGCTGCTGCGGCGGCAGATGTCGGTACTAAAGTGCTGGTGCGTACCGGTAAGCCCCTGACTGAAGAAGCGGAAAAAGCGGCTGACTGGGTGCTAAATAGCCTGGCAGAGCTGCCTGCGGCGATTAAAAAGCAGCAAAAATAAGCGTTGCGTTTAAAAGATGAGCGGTTGAAATAAAATTGTATTTTTCCGCTTGTCATTCCCGGAGAGCTCCCTATAATGCGCCTCCATCGACACGGCGGATGTGAATCACTTCACACAAACAGCCAGTTCGGTTGAAGAGAAAAATCCTGAAATTCAGGGTTGACTCTGAAAGAGGAAAGCGTAATATACGCCACCTCGCGACAGAGCGCTAAAGCGCGTCGCAACTGCTCTTTAACAATTTATCAGACAATCTGTGTGGGCACTCAAAGTGACATGGATTCTTAATGTCTTCGGACAA